>JANXAM010000047.1 GCA_025062155.1 Gloeomargarita sp. SKYB120
AACGAGGGGTGATCATTCGCCAGGCCGCCTGTGACATTTCCCAGCAATCCCGCATGGCGACCGGGGTGCGTTTACAACGGCTGGATGCGGATGATGCCATCGCGGCGGTCGCTACCGTTCCCCCAGCGTTAGACGGGGACGGGGAAGCGTAGGAAAGGACATGGGAATTCCCATTTAGTTAGGAGACTCTGATGGAACTGCAAGCCATCCAGGGCCTTCTACGCCCTGGCTTACGTTCCTAGCCATTTCCCCTGCGGCAAACTCTTAGGTCTTAAGGGACGTCTTTGGGCGGGCAAAAATCATGCGTCCAGCGCTGGTTTGCAGGGAACCCGTTACCACAACCGGCAACTGGTCCCCAATGTAGGCGCGGCCCTGCTCGACCACCACCATCGTGCCGTCCTCGAGATACCCCACGCCCTGGCTAGGTTCCTTGCCCTCCTTGAGAATTTTCAGATCCAGGGTGTCCCCCGGCTGGTACAGCGCGCGTAGGGCCTGGGCCAATTCATTGATGTTCAACACCTTGACATTTTGCACCGTGGCCACCTGGTTCAATCCATAGTCGTTGGTGAGCAACATCGCGTTGAGTTCCTGGGCCAACCGCACGAGCTTGGCGTCTACGGTGTGCAGGTCGGGGTAGTCGGCGCTGTGGATCACCAGCCGCTGGGGATACGTCTGTTGCAACCGTTTGAGCAGTTCCAGCCCCTTGCGTCCCCGGCTGCGTCGCTGGTCGTTACTGCTATCTGCCAAAGCCTGCAATTCCGCCAGCACAAAGCGCGGCACGATGAGTTGACCTTCCAAAAACTGCGTCGCTAGGATTGGTTCAATACGCCCGTCAATGATCACGCTGCTATCTAGAACCTTGCTCGTCGCCGGTTGGAGGGTTCCCTCCGCCAGCAACATGGGCTGTACCGTGTTCGGACTGAGTAGGCGCAATAACGCCGGCCCGTGGGTGTCAGCAACGGAGATGCCCACATAGCCCAGGGCCAAACTCGTCACCACCGCCGCCAAGGGTTTCAGCCAACCCAAACCCACCGGAATTGGCAACACAAATAGGGGCGCCAACAGCAGGTTCGCCACCAGCAGTCCCAGCACCAGCCCCACCGCCTGGGTCAACACCCGTTCAATCGGCCACTGCCGCAGGCGTCGCTCCAAACGCCGGTAGGCTCCCTGCACCATCACACCCAGCGGCAAACCCAAAATCAGGGCGCTAAACCCACTCAATACCCACCGCAAGCCCGTCACATTTTGCACCGGTGCCAAGGTTTCTGGGGGTAACCACTCTACACTTTGAAAGCCCAGCGCCCCGGCGGCCAGCAGCAACGAGACAATGATCACCACATCAAGCATATGGCCTGAGCTGGGTAGCCCACGATCCATTATAGCCCCACCGTTTTTTGCCAGACCGACACAATTTGCGCCACTACCTCCTCAATTGTCAACCCGTCCGAATCAATCACCACCGCATCCGGCGCCTGGCGCAGGGGCGAAACCGCCCGTTGACTGTCCTGGGCATCCCGCTCGGCAATGGCGCGGGCAATCGCGGCGACATCCACGTCGGTAATCCCCTGCTGCTGCAATTCCCGCCAGCGACGCTGCGCCCGTTCCTGCACCGACGCCGTTAAAAAAATCTTCACCTCCGCTTCGGGAAAAACCGTCGTGCCAATGTCTCGCCCCTCTACGACAATCCCGCCCCGTTGGCCGTACTGCCGCTGGATACGCAACAACTTCTGGCGCACCGCTGGTTGGGCCGCCACCTGCGACACCGCCTGGGTGACTGCCGTTGTGCGTAGAAAGTCAGTACAGTCCTCCCCATTGACATACACCCGCAACTCCGGTTGCCAGCGCAATTCCAATTGCAGGGGGGTCACCTGCTCTGCCACTGCTACCGGGTCTTGCGGGTCCACCCCCGCCTGTAAGACGGCCCAGGTTACCGCCCGGTACAAGGCCCCGGTATCCAGATAGGTCAATCCTAGGCGTTCGGCCACCAACCGCGATACGGTGGATTTTCCTGCGCCTGCCGGTCCGTCAATCGCCACCATGGGCAAGCGACTTCTCAGCCACACGTTGTCAATCAACCGCACGCTCGCCAACACCACCGCCACCGCTAGGATGCCTTCGGTCTCCACGACCGTCAACGGCTGCAGGGTCTCGGGATGCACCAGCTCTAGATACTGAATGGTCAAAGCGGGTTCCTGGGCCAATACCGCCCGCGCTGTCTCCAGCAATGCCGCCGCTTGCCGCTCCCCTTGGCGAAAGCGGGTTTCTGCCTGCTGGAGGGCCTGGTATATCCACCGGGCCTGTGACCGCGCTTGGGCATCCAAGTAGGCGTTGCGGGAGCTATAGGCCAACCCGTCCGGCTCGCGCACCGTGGGGATGACCCGCACCTGCACCCCCAGTTGCAAATCCTGGATCACCCGCCGCAGAATCACCACCTGCTGGGCGTCTTTTTGCCCTAGGTAGAGCGTCTGGGGCCGCACCAGTTGCAAAAGCAAGGTCACAATGGTGGCCACCCCCGTGAAATGACCAGGGCGATGGGGAGCACACAGATGCTGGGTGAGGTGGGCTGGTGGCACCACCTGGGTCAGATCACCGCTCCCTAGGAGTTCGGCCACCTCGGGCGCAAAGACCACATCCACCCCTAGCTGGGCGCACAGGGCCAAATCCGCGTCCAGGTTGCGGGGATAGCGGGCGTAGTCCTCCTGGGGACCGAATTGCAGCGGGTTGACAAAGATACTGACGACCGTTGTGTCATTTTCTCGCCGGCAAGCCTGGATCAGTGCTCCGTGACCCGGATGTAGCGCCCCCATGGTCGGCACAAATCCCACCCCCTGCCGGTTGGCCAAGGCTGCGCGCAACCCCGCCACTGTTCGTACCAGACGCACCTTACGGCCCTAGCACCTCCAAACGCACCGGCGCTGTACCGATGGAAATCAACCCCAGAACCTGGGCGGCAGCGGCAGAAATATCAATCACCCGACTGGACGTGTGGGGTCCCCGGTCGTTGATCCGCACCACCACCGAACGGCCATTGCGCAAATTGGTCACTCGCACCCGCGTTCCGAAGGGCAAGGTGCGATGGGCCGCCGTCAAGTCCCGGGGGTTGAACAGTTCCCCGCTGGCGGTGCGATGGCCGCGAAATTCCGCCCCGTACCAGGAGGCCCAGCCCCGGAGAACCGACCGCACCGAGACCGCCGCCGTCAACATCCGTTGTGCCAAAGACGGTTGTCCCGTGGGCGTGACCACCGCTTTCAGGGGCGGCGCGTTCCCCAGCCGCAAGCGCAGGCGATTGGTCATCTGTAACGCATTTTGCACCGGGTCCGCTGTGGCCCCCTCAAAGGTCACCGTGTCGTCAAACCGCAGGAGTCGCTCGTGGCGATATTGCAACCAGGGCCGGCCCTGCTCGTCGAGCCACACCTGCAAGTCCTTGGCTTCCCACCGCTGCTGCATAAGCTGGTGTAACCGCGCAATCAACTGGGTGGCCGGCACCAGGGGGTCGTCGTCCCGCGGACGGAGATTGCTCATCTTCACGCCGCCGTCGGCGACCACACTCGCAGTCCGCCCCACAAAGGTCAGAATCGGCAGGTCACGGACAAAAACAGTTGCCGCCGGTCGATGATGCAGGGTGTGGGGATAGACTCGCAAGGAGGGGACGGCTGCAGGCGTGCGTTCGCCTACCTTGACGACTTCAGCGCGCCCTGGCGATGCGGGAACATGCCAGCCCAGGCCAGCGACTAAAGAGACTAGGACTGCCATTGGTGGAACCGTTGTCCTCCTTGGGTTCAGCATCGTTCACTCCCCACAACCAACAGGCTCTACCCCGAGTCGCTCCCCCAGCTATAGACTTGGCGGTGGGCGCACTTCGTGGCAGAGTGGAAAAAACGGGTGAATCCCCACCGACTGTAACAGATTCCCCTGAACCTGTACAAGATGGACCAATGGACTACCGCACCGCTGGCGTGGATGTAGCAGGCGCACGGGCGTTTCTGGCAGCCATTCGTCCAGCTATTGAACGCACTCGCATCCCTGGCGTCCTAGGGGGTATTGGCGGCTTTGGAGGCTATTTTCAACTCCCGGACGGTTACCGGGAACCGGTGTTGGTCGCCGGTAGCGATGGGGTGGGCACGAAATTGAAGCTGGCCCAGTGGCTTAACCGCCACGACACCATTGGCATTGACCTGGTTGCCATGTGCGTCAACGATGTGCTCACCAGCAATGCTCGGCCCCTGTTTTTTCTGGATTACATCGCCACCGGCAAACTCGAGGTGGACACCCTGACGGCGGTCGTCCAGGGCATCGTGGAGGGATGTCGACAAAGCGGTTGCGCCCTGATCGGCGGTGAAACGGCGGAAATGCCTGGCTTTTACCCACCGGGCGTCTATGACCTGGCCGGATTTTGCGTAGGCGTTGTGGAACGGCGGGACTTGCTCGACGGCAGCCAGGTACAAATCGGCGACGTGGCGATTGGTCTAGCCAGCAGCGGGGTCCATAGCAATGGCTACAGCTTGGTGCGCCGGATTTTGACGGATTTGGCGGGGGACGAAACCCGACTTCCAGAGATCCTGGCGCAAACGCCCCCAGAACTGGGCGGCGAGAGCCTGGCGGACGTTCTCCTGACGCCAACGGTGATCTACGTACCGGCAGTGCAAGCCCTCAAGGCCCATGGGATTGCCATTCACGGCATGGCCCACATCACCGGCGGGGGATTACCGGAAAATCTGCCCCGCTGTCTAGGGCCGGGTCAACGCATTGACATTCAGTGGCATCGCTGGTCCTGGCCGGGGATTTTTCACTGGATCGCGCGGCAGGGCCAGGTGACCGAAACGACCATGCGAGAGACGTTTAATCTGGGGATTGGCTACGTGGTGCTAGTGCCCCCTGAGCAGGCGACCCAGGCGCAGAACGTCCTGGCCAGCGTCGGCGTAGCGACCACTATAATTGGGGAGGTGATGCCCCAAAACCCATAGCTGGTGAGTGTTAATGCCAACATAAATGGCCTGACGAACTACTTGGACCGGGTGCAGGACACCCTACAGCGTTACCGTGGTTGCGTGGATTTTTTGAGCATCCGGCTGGAAGCTATCCACAGTACTGACATTGTCCTGCGCCATCGCCGCATCGAATCGTTGGGGGAACGGTTCTCCATCGGCGGCCACGTGCGAGCCTGTCATCGGGGTGGCTGGGGATTTGCCAGCTTCAATGCTCTTGACGCCCTGGCCGACCACGTAGAATATGCCATCAGCGCTGCCAAAGCCGTCGGCACCGAAACGACCCAACTAGCGCCGGTAGAACCAGTACAGGTGCAGTGCGGCCCGTTTGTCACCGGTGTGGACCCCCAGACAGTGCCCTTGGCTGAGAAAAAAGCCCTGTGCGAGCACTACCAGGACGTCCTGCAGTCAGTGTCCGACAAGGTGAGCACCACCACTGTCCGCTATAGCGATGCCGCTCATCGCGTGATTCTGGCCACTTCTGAAGGCGCCTGGATTGACCAGTCCTGGGTGGACATGGAAATGCGCTTCAGCGCCACAGCGGCAAGCAACGGCCTGGTGCAGGTGGGTCGGGAAACTACCGGGTCGCGACGGGATTTTCGGGACTTACAGGGGTTGGACGCCCAAGTGCGGGGTGCCGCCGAACGGGCTGTGCAAGCCTTGTCCCTCCCCAAGGTCAAGGGGGGTGTGTACCGCGTGGTGATTGACCCCATCCTGACCGGCCTATTCGTCCACGAGGCGTTTGGGCATTTGTCGGAAGCGGATATGTTGTATGAAAACCCAGAGATGTTGGCGGTGATGACCCTAGGGCGGCGGTTTGGGCCACCGGAACTCCAGATTTTTGACGGGGCGGCGCTCCCAGGACATCGGGGCAGCTATGCCTACGACGACGAAGGGGTGCCAGCAAGTGTTACCCAACTCATCACCGACGGGGTGTTGACGGCGCGGCTGCACTCGCGCGAGACGGCAGGGAAATTAGGGGAGAAACCGACGGGAAACGCTCGCTGTTTGAGTTATCACTATCCCCCCCTGGTGCGCATGACCAATACCTGGATCGGGCCGGGCACGGCGTCGTTGACGGATTTACTGGCGGCCCTTGGCGACGGCATTTATGCCCGCAACTGGCTCGGGGGCATGACCAATGGAGAGATGTTTACGTTTACGGCGGGAGAAGCCTGGCTTGTGCGAGGCGGTCAACTCGCGGAACCGGTGCGGGATGTCACCTTGACCGGGAATGTGTTTCACACCCTGGCGCAGATTGAGGCAATCGGCAACGACCTAGCCTGGGACGAATCGGGCGGGTGCGGCAAGGGCGGGCAAAACGGTTTACCGGTCGGCTGCGGTGGGCCAAGTTTACTCATCCGGGATGTAGTCATCGGTGGGGATGGGAACTAATCGCAAGGCAAAGCCCCGATACTGGCCTATAGCTATCTATGCTTGTCATATCTTGGGATAGCCGTGCGCCGTCCCGTTCTTTCCCAAGGATGTAGATGCAGATGGTGGTTGCGGGTTTTAAACTATCCGATGGGTTGCCAAGCGACGCCCTGCTCCCACTAGCGCACCGCCGGTTCCACACTGCGATGCCATGGAGACCGCACCGAGACCAAGCCCATCATCTCGCCGGCAACCAGTGACCCACTCCAATCTTCCGCTCGTTCCCAGGAAGGGGCAAAGGGCGGTAGCGCAAACCGACAAGCCACCCAATCGCCCTGCACTTCCACGCCAAGGAGATGACATTGCCCACCCCGTCGTCCTTCCGGTGTGTAGTGACGGCAATACCGACAACCTAAACCAGACCCTTGGGCGTTAGGGAACGACATAAGAGTAAATTCCTTAAACAAAGTTATGCATTTCTGACCTGTCTTAGATGATATTGGCTTGATCCCCAATCCCTTTCCGCTTTTAAGGTTTTCTTCGAGATTCTGTGAAAAATCTAAAGACTTTCTCTTCACAATTGTTGTAAACTGGCTGGGAATCAAGAGACGATTCCAAGGTTTTTAGACACTGGGGCTTCGACTTTACGGATGTTCGATTAAACCCAAATTGTCACGATGGATGACGGTATCAGGTCCGGCGTAACCCAATCGCTCTGGGATCATGTCCGAGTGGCAACCCAGAATCTGGCGCAATTCATCGCTGCTGTAGTTGACCAACCCCCGCGCAATTTCCTGACCGGTTTCATCTACGACCTGAACGGCTGACTGGGCGGGAAAGTCTCCTTCGACAGCGACAACCCCAGCCGCTAAGAGGGAGCGACCCTGTTGGCAGATGGCCCGAACGGCCCCGGCATCAATCACCAGGCGTCCCACCGGCACTAGACCATGGGCCAACCAGCGTTTGCGGGCGCGTGCTGGCGGTGTGTGGGGTAGGAAATGGGTGCCGATTAACTCTCCCGCCAGGATTTTGGGCAACTGGTGGGGCTGCCGACCTTCGGTGATCACCGTGCGCACTCCGGCTGCGGTGGCAATGCGGGCTGCAGTAATTTTGGTGACCATCCCACCAGTGCCCCACCCGGAACCCGCCTGACTCACCTGGACGCCTAATTCAGCCAAATCGGCAATGCGATTGACGAGGGTAATCGGGGGAGCACTGGGGTCCTGGCGCGGGTCGCGGGCGTACAACCGGTCCACGTCCGTCAGCAAGATCAACCATTGAGCGCCTAGCAGGCTGGCCAGCAACGCCGAAAGAGTGTCGTTATCGCCGAAGCGCAGTTCTTCAACGGCCACGGTGTCGTTTTCGTTGACGATGGGGATGATACCTAAATTCAGCAACTCCGTCAGAGTGTTGAGCACGTTGATATAGCGGTGGCGCTGGCTCAGGTCTTCGCGGGTGAGCAACACCTGGGCAATCGGTTGACCGAGCACCGAAAACAAATCGTCATACAAGCGCATCAACCGGCCCTGTCCCACAGCAGCAACGGCTTGGCGAGTGGCCAGGTTCTGGGGTCGTTCGGTCAACCCCAACCGTTGACATCCCACGCCGACCGCACCCGATGACACCAGCACGACGCGATACCCTTGTCGCCGCAGTCCCACCAGCGTTTCTACCAGCGCCGCCAGGGTTGCCAAGTTAAGCGTACCGTTGACGCCCTGGGTGAGACTGGACGTGCCGATTTTGACAACAATCGTTTGGCTCACCGTTCGTGGTGCAACACTAGCCGGTAACGGGCCTGACCCGACGCCAAATGGGCCATCGCCTCATTGACCCGGTGAAATGGAAACATCTGCACGCGCGGTTCAATCCCATGCCGCACCGCAAAATCCAGCATTTGCCGCATCGTGGCCGGACTGCCGACGGGACTCCCGGATACGGATTTCTGGGCGGCAATCAAGGTCAATGTAGGCACCGGAATCGCCTGGGGGACAACGCCTACAAAGTGCAACCGTCCCTTGGGGCGCAGCGCCTGCAGATACAAATCCCAGGGCAATGCCACGTTGGCCGTGACCAGGATGAAATCAAAGGTGTTGGCAACTTTAGCTAGCGCTTCGGGGTCCCGGGAAGGAACAAAGTGGGATGCCCCTAGGGTTTTCGCTTCTGTTTCCTTGGCGGGGTTGCTGGAAAACGCCGTGACTTCACACCCCCAGGCCCGGAAAAATTGCAGCGCCAAGTGCCCCAAACCCCCAATCCCCACGACACCCATCCGGTCGGTCGGACGCACATTAAATTCCACCAGCGGGCTGAACACTGTAATCCCCCCGCAAAACAGGGGGCCAGCCTTCGCGGGGTCCAGTCCGTCCGGCAACGGAATCAACCACTCAGGATGGGCGCGCACCCGGTCGGCAAATCCCCCATATCGCCCGACAATCGTGGCTTCCGCTGCCTGGCACAGGTGCTGGTTCCCAGTCTGGCACCATTCACACTGCAAGCAGGAATGGGCGTACCAACCAAGACCGACCCGTTGCCCCACCTGCACCGAGGTCACCTGCGCCCCAACTGCCGCAACGACACCGACCACTTCATGACCTGGCACCAGGGGGTACTGACTAATGCCCCATTCGTTGTTGACCATGCTCAGGTCGCTATGGCAAATGCCGCAATACTCCACCTGGAGTTCGACTGCATCCGGCGGCAAGGGTCCAGGGTCATAGGTAAAAGGTTCAAGTGTTCCCCCTGGTTGATGGGCGGCGTAGGCATGAATCATCGGCGCGTTTGAGATTGGTGTGGTGACGCCTTGAATCATAGGCGATTCCCCCTGCGAGCGCCAACCATCATCTGCGCCAAGCCACTTTCAACCAGGGACAGAGCTTTGCCCTGCGCCAAACCCCACCCGCTTTTGGCATAATAGGAAAGCCCCACCCAAGGGCCTGTAGTTCAATCGGTTAGAGCACCGCCCTGTCACGGCGGAAGTTGCGGGTTCGAGCCCCGTCAGGCCCGTCAAGCAATGCTCTCGCGTTTACGGCTTTCTTTCGCCGATGGTAGCAATTGACCGAGACCGCTGCGCAGCAATTCTTCTTCAATGAGCGCGAAAAACCTGGCTCGGTCGCCAGCCCGGACCACAGCTTGGTTGTGGGCTTCGGCGAGCGCGACTGGATAGCCATAGCCTTTGTTCACCTGCGCTAGGAGCAATCCCAAACTCTGATCCAACCAGTTCCGGTCGTCCGCCAGCCATAGGGGAAATTCCACCCGCGCGATTTCTGTGCCGACATGGACGTAACAAAAGCCCACGGCTTGGTCGTCGTACTGCGCTTGGATGGGTTGGGTGCTGCGCCACAGGGGTCCCCGTTGTCCCGGCTGCAACTGCGTCTGCATCAACGTGGTGTCCCGCAGGGGTTTGAGTTTATCGCAGGGAGCACCGTCTGGCTGACCGTTGCAATGGGCCTGGCAATCGGGCGTCAGATGGGGACACAACCCCAGGCGCAAAAAATTCATCACGTCCAGTGACCGCCCCGCACTCAGGTAGCTCAGCACCGGCACCTGGGCTTTCCGGCAAGCCCGCCACGCCTCTAGGATGGGGGGCAAAATCACTGCTTGGGCCGCCGCCGGTAATCCTTCCAAAAACCAGTAGATGAGCGACCCATCCAGCAGGGCAATGGCCGGTTCATCCCATCCCCCGCTGCGCCATTCAGTGGCCAACTCGGCGAGAATTGTCGCTTCCAACTGAGTGCGCCGGTAGCTGAGCCATTCTTCCGTGCGAATGCCCCATTGGCGACACTGGTACAGGTCTTCCGCCTGATAAAAAACTTCAGGAATGCTATCCAAACGGGGCAATCGCCCGGAACCGTAGTGCAGGAGTACATAACCAATGTTAATTAAATAGCAGTACACTGCTTCGTGGTGACTCGGGGCGATTTGGGAGCCATCGGTAGCGATGACTGTATGGATAGGGGGCGCCGGGGGCAATGTCACGCAGGTATCTAGGGGTTCCAAGGGAACTGCGGGAGCAAAGGCCAATCCCGTAGCGGCGGCGTGTAAGCGTTCGACCCATTCAACCTGCTGAGTAGTCGCCAATTGCCAGAGTTCTTGGGCTGCTCGGAGTCGTTGTTGATTCGCCAGGGTTTCTCGGGTGAGATATTGACTAAGTGCAGGTAATTGGGCCGCCAGTTTGGTAAAGTTCAGCATCGTTCTTAAAGGGTATCCTTTGCAATGTCCTCAATGTCAATCTACCCATATTTTCTTGTGGTCGCCAGTTCACTACTCACGATGAACTGCACAAAGGCTACCGTGACAAAGTCAAGAAAAGTTTCCAACACGTCAGTTCTCTTCTGGAAGGCTGTAGGGTGTGCTGGTCATCTGCTGAGAAATCTAGCGTTTTAGGAGAAGGGGGTCGAAGTATTGCAGATTATTGACCATCACCTCCACTGGAAATACATAGCGACAGTCCAGAACATAGACAAAACTCATGCCTGGCCAGCTAGGGTGAGGCGCGACAAAGATAGCGCTGGAGGTACAGGCTGGGTTGTCTCCCATTGCAAAAATTGTCCCCCGCAAGTAGATATAGCTAAGCTGCTTTAGTTTGTCAGAAAGAGGAGAGGAAACCCAAAGGCGGGGCCGTGCTCCGGGACTCAAGGGCTGACAACCATAGATGGCTTAGCTATAGACTCTGCCGCTCCTGCCGAGACCAGCTTTGGGCGCAACCATTCCTAAAGCTGTGGACATTTAGCCACAGGCTGCTAGGTGAACGGCTCTTCCAACAACTTCTCCCGCCGCCTGCAGGAGCGGAGCGTCATCGCTATGGTCTAGGTGGCCGGAGACCAACACGACAGGCAGTGCAACCGAGCAACGGCCCGCCAGAACGACCATACCTGCTTTTGCCGATTCCTTGCAGGTAGGGAAAAGGTGACAT
>JANXAM010000048.1 GCA_025062155.1 Gloeomargarita sp. SKYB120
TTTGCTTGTTCATTGACCGCAGGAGCGCCTTGCCAATTGAACGTTCGTACAGCCCACAAGGTTGCTGCAACACCACCCATCATACCGATGAGTAGCATAACCGCCAAACCCCAAATAACATTCAGTTGAGGTTTTGTACCGGACATAGTCAAACCGCCACGCCCCGCGCACTCCTATTTTACCGAGAAAGTCCCAAAACCGTGCGCACCTGCGTTAACAATTCCTGTTCCCCCTGGGCTATTCCATCCACCGCTAAAAATTCTTGTAACTTTTGGTAAGCATCCCGCCGAGCGTCTGGTGTCGCTAAACGGTCGCGAATGGATTGCAGCAGTTGCCAACGCGCCGGCAAATTTTCATAGGCTGTGCGGATTCTCGGCATATTGCTTTGGATATAAATACTCAGCGCCATTCCCGATTCCCAGGGCATATCCAGCAACTGGTCATGAATCACATCGGTTTCTGCCACGGACAACCGGTGATCAACATACATGCCCAGCAACAACAAGTCCACCAGGGCTTCCCGTTGTAATTGCAGTGCTGGTTGGGGTTCCTTTTGTAGCAAGGCCCGTAAACGTGCCCACATAACGATTGTTCCGCAAAGCTGCCTCTACTCTACTAGAAAAGGAAAAAGCGCACAACTACAAAAGCAGACACGGCGACTAACTGGGCCAACATCACCGGTATTCCATAGGTCAAAAAACCTCGAAACGAAATCCGTCGGCCATGCTGCTCCGCAATCCCCGCCGCCACAATATTGGCTGAAGCCCCTACCAACGTCCCATTGCCACCCAAGGTCGCTCCGTACATCATGGCGTAAAACAATGGCAATACCGTATCAGGAAATTGCCCATCAAACCCCGGTTTCAACACATCAGCAGGGGCCAAGCCCACATCTACGACATATTGCTTTAGCAAGGGCACCATGGCAGTTACTAGAGGGATATTTGGGATGACGCTCGAAACCAAACCTACAAAAAAAATTAAAACAATCGAACCTAGCAGAATATTCTGACCGAGAATCATACTCAAAATCTCGGATAAACTCTTGATAATGCCGCTTTTTTCTAGGCCGCCAATCAACACAAAAATGCTCATGAAAAAGATAAGCGTACTCCAGTCCACATCCCGAAGAATGTTATTGACTGTGTCAATGCCGCTGTGATGACTGAGGAGCATCGCCAGAGTCGCGCCCATTAATGCCACCGCTGCCGGGGAAATTTTCTGGGGTAGCGATTCACCCACCACAAACATCGTTAATACAAAAACAACAATAACAATGCCGACGGATAAGACAGTGGGATGATTCACAGTGGGATGGGGCAAAACATCCAGATTCTCCAACTTCTTGCGCCAGATTTTGGGGAACAAAAACGGCAACATGAATACGATCACAGCAATGGCGATTGCCCCACCTAAACTTAAACGCCAGAAGTAATCCATAAAACTCAAGTTAATGGCATCTGCCACGATATAGGTAGCCGGATCGCCAACCATGGTTAACAAGCCCGCGGAATTGGCAATCATCACCATCAGGATTAGCAAGGGTACAAAGTCCACACCAATGTCCTGAGCAAGGGGGGGTATCAGTGGCGCCAGCAACATCACCGTTGTCGCATTGGGCAATACTGCGCAGACGGGTGTGGTAATCGCCACGACTCCCAAAAGTAAATTCCGGCCTTGCCCCTTGCCTAACAGCACCATTTGGGCCGCTAGATAGTCAAAAATTTTGGTAGGTTCAAAGGCCCGCACCAGCACCATGACCCCAAAAAACAAGGCCAGTGTGTTGTAACTGCGCCCGATGTAGCCAATGGCTTCCCCGAGGGTCATGACCTGGCAAAAGACGAGCACCATGGCACCCAACAGGGCAGCGACGGTCAGGTGCATCCACTCAGTGACGATCAATGCCACTACAGCCAGAAAGGTGATGCCTGCAACTGCAACTTGCCAGCTTTCCATAGGCGCTCCACCAGAGGGGCAAATTGCCGCTACCTTAACAACTTGTCCTGGGTGCCGTCAACTGAGAATTTCTGCCCCTGATAAATTGGCCTCTTGACCAGCGTTGATTGGCTCCGGCGGCAGCACCAAATCTACCTGCTGGCGGTAGTAATCCACTTCTTTGACCACCACATCAATTTCCATCCCAACCGCATACGTAGCATTGGTACGCCGACCCACTAGCGCCTGTTGTTGTGGCCGGAATTCGTACCAGTCATTGCGCAGAGCAGTGACGTGGACGCGTCCTTGGAGGGGCGTTCGCTCAATTGCCACAAAAAACCCGTAGGATTCCACGCTCACGATTAAACCGCGCACCTGTTGCCCCGGCGACAACCGGCAGCGGTGTAACCACAACAAATGCTCGTAGTCCTCGCGGGCCTGGCGGTGGAGCCGTTCCCGTTCCTGCCACTGGGACAAGATTTGTTGCGCCTGGGTTTGTAATTCCTCTTGCACCGATGGGGGCAACACCGGCCAATCCACCCGCCCATGGCACTCGCTGCTGCGCAAGTCCACGGTTTCCTTGGAACGGGAACTTTTGCGGTCCTTTCCTTGGGTGAATAGCGCCCACAGTACCCGCTGGTTGAACAAATCCGTGTACCGGTCTAGCGGCGCCACCCCGTGTAGGTAAGGAGTCCACCCCAAGCCAAAATGCTCCCCCGCTTGCAGGCTGTCAGTCGGCGGCTTGAGGATTTCTAGAAATAGCGTTTGCAACAACGGCGCCAGCTCGTGGGACTGGATCAAAGGCAACAATGTCGTCACATCCAAGGTCTCCGGCACCGGCAACCCCAGCGTCTGCAGTAGGAAGCGGTACCGTTGCCAGGCGTCGGGATCGGGGGGTGGTTGCACGCGGAACAGTCCCGGCAGTTGCAAGGCTTGCAAATGGCGCGCCAGCAGGTGATTTGCCAATAGCGCCACCGCTTGGGCCAGCCGGGCAGCAGGGTCGTTTTCCTGGCGGGGCAAACCGCTCGGGTGTTCATCTGGTAAGGGGTAGGCACCAGACATGGGCAAACCCACTCGCTGGCCAGTGCGTTCCACCCAATCCGTCACACTGGCAACCACTTCCAACGGCGGTTGGTCATCCACCCGTACCCAGCCGGGTTCTAGGCGATACGTCCCCACCTGGCCTGCGGCGTCCAACTGCACCCACAGGGAAATGCTGGGCCACTCTGGTCCCAAATTCACGGGAGGGGTCATGGGATAGATGGTATTCCCCAAACCAAAGGTGGCTCCCTGTTGCCGGGCGTACCAATCCACGAGGGTTTCTGGGGAGATGTAGGCGGTGCCATCGGGAATGTGAATCCCCAAACGCCCTGATTCCCACGACACAGCCAGCTTGCCCAAGCCCCAGGTCGCCAAGTGCCGGTAATCTTGTCGCGGCCAGTCGCTAGGAACGCACACCAATTCCGCAGGCAAGCCCGCCGGTGGGTTCGGAACCAGATTATGTTTACATAACACCAGCAGGGACGGGTCAGCGCTCTGGGCATCGGGGCCTAACACCTGTTTAATCACTCCTTGAGCGGGTAACTGAGCCAGGGGGTAACGCGCTATCCTGACGTACACCAGTTGGTCCACCCACTGACTTACCTCGTCACCCGGCAACGCCACCGTGATATTCAACCGGTCATCCATCGGTTTGGCAACATAACCGGTATCGCTCGGCTTCACTTGGGCGACCAAAGCCGTGATTGCCCGCTCCAGCACCAGGAACACTTCTCCTTCGGGACTGCGGCGGTTGCGGCCTTTGCGCATGACCTTGACCAACCCCCAGTCACCGTGCCAAGCAGTACCCAGATAACGGGCTGGGATATAGATATCAGCAGCGCCAGGTTCCTCCTGAACAGCCCAAAAACTGCCCCGTGAAAAGCGTAACCGCGCCTTGACCACATCCGGCATCGGTACCCGCCGATATTTACCAAACTCCTCCGTGACCAGGGATAATTTGGTTAAGACATCCAGGGCAATTTTAAGCCGCAGCCGGTCACTTTCCGTTTCGCAGAACAATTTTTTGGCCAAGACCTTGGGAGCAATGAGTTTATCTTCCGGTAAGTTGCCCAAAAGTTCTCCAATTGAAAATGGCATGGCTCATCCCATCCGTCCTGTGTTTCACTTTATCATCGCCTCTACCTGATCTTGGCAGATTCTCAGCCTCTTGCTAAGATTGTGGGAAAAGATATAAGAATTCCCACCACCAATCCCATTCGCCAGCCCCAAGGAGTGCCCCATGGATTCCGTGCGTCCTGAGAGCGATACGCAGATTGACAGTTTCCCGGTGGAGTTACTAGAAGACCGGTATCAGGTGGGTCACAACGCCTTGTACAACCGGCTCAAGGGACTGGGCATCAAACCCTTCAAGGTGAGTCGGCGGGCCTACATCACAGCCCAGGAGTTGGAGCGATTAGACCGGCTACACGAATTTTTGCAACAGGGGGGCACCATCAATGACTTTTTAGCCCAAGACCCCAATCCCCCCGCTGATTTAAGCATCAACCGTTCCGAGGTTCCGGTCAATCTCACCCACTTGATTGGAACCGTAGCCGATGCAGTGGCGGGCGCTGTTGTCAGTAGTATGCGTTCAACCGCCGGTGTTATCGCCGATGCGGTGGCTCAGCGTCTTGCCCAACTCAAAACCACGAGCGACCCGTTGGAATACTTGCGCACCCTGGAGGAAGCCTATCGCAATGGCTGGATTCTCAGCACATCAGAAGTGGCCTATTTGTTGCGGGTGGCGCCCCGGACGATTACCGAACACGGGGAACAGTTTGAGGATTCGGGTTTTATCTTCAGGCGGGTGGGGAAAAAGCGGGGAGAAGTGGCCTGGCGGGTCGCTAAACCTGGTGATTTGCCGCCGCCGGAGCGTTATCAACCCATGGACCCCCAAACCGGTTATCCCCAGTGGTAATCAATCCGGGCCTTGGGGACGCCGGTGTTGTTGAAATTGTCGTTGCCATGCCTTCGCCGTGCGTAACGCCAGCCATACCAACATGAGGGCAATCAAGCCACCCTGGGTTGGGGCTTTCAGCGCAAAAATCGCCAGCAAGGCGCACAAACCATCTTGCGTGAGCACGACCCAGAGGGGAAAAGTACCCCGGCGGTACAGCCAGCCCACCTGTACCAGTTGCAGCAGCAATGCCAGGGCAGCACCAACATAGCCCATCAAGTTCTGGAAACCAGGGGGCATTTTCATCAACTGCGCCGTCACGACACCCAATAGCCAACCCACCGGCGGACTCAACACGACCTGCAACGGTTGCTGCAACCGCACACCCCAGGGATGCAATGGCGCTATGAGTTCCCACACTGCCCAGCTCGTTAACAGCCCCAAGGTCAGCGCCGGCGACCAGCGTCCCACCACGGGAATTTGTTCCCAGGCTTCTTCCCGTTGGAGCACCAAGATCAACAACAGCGGGAATGCCAACCGAAATCCCCCCGCCGCTGCGGCTGCCAATACGGCCAGTACCGCTGCCATGACCGCCCATTGCACCCATGCCACTGAAAATTTAAGATATGTCAGGAAATCTGAAAGTTTCTCCTGCCTATGACGACCGCTTGGCAAGCCTGGGCCAACCTACTGGAGCAACGCTTGGACTACTACCGGCAGTTCTACGGCGCCTACAACCACAACCCGCAGCAGTGGGAAGCCGAACACGGCGCTTGGACTGTTTTCGAGCACTGTGAAAAGGCGCAAGTTTTGGGAGAGCTTGGTCAAATCCTCACCTTGTTGCAACGACAAACGCTACATGAAGGCCAACTCGATACTCCCGGTGATGTGGAGTATTATTCCACCGTCAAAGAAGCACTCCGGGTCATCCGGCAATTTCTAGAACAACACCCTCCCCGTGCCGTCCCTAACTAAGCTGCTGGAGCATAACAATTAGCGGTTTACCTACGGATAGCTAAACTACCTTAGGTTGTCAGAAAAAGAACTAACAACGGGACGGTGCCCTGCGACCTCAAGGATGACAAAGATAACCTGGCAATAACTAAGCAACTTGAGGGTGTCTTATGAACGGTCGCAAAGGGGTACCGCCGCTTTCAGTTCTTTATCATGTGTTGATGCTGAATGCTTACGAGGCCTACCTCACTCCACCCGCTGGGTCATGGGGGAACTCGGCGTGGCATAGGACTTGACCGGTATCCGCCCAGCAAGAAACGCGAGACGTCCAGCTTCCACTGCCAAACGCATGGCTGCTGCCATCCGGGGCGGGTCCTGCGCCTGGGCAATCGCAGTATTGATGAGAACTGCCTGCGCCCCCATTTCCATCGCCTGAGCTGCTTCACTGGGGGTACCAATCCCAGCATCGATCACCACTGGCACTTTCGCTTGCTCGATGATGATGGCGATGTTACTGGCGTTGCGTAACCCCTGCCCCGAACCAATTGGCGACCCCAAGGGCATCACCGTCGCGCACCCGACTTCCTCCAACTGGCGGGCCAATACTGGGTCAGCGTTGATGTAAGGCAAAACCGTAAAACCTTCTTTCACAAGCTGTTCCGCCGCCCGCAATGTGCCAATCGGGTCTGGCAATAAATATTTGGGATCGGGGATGACTTCCAACTTGACAAAATTATTGTCCTCTTGCCCCAGCACCTTGGCCATTTCCCGCCCTAAGCGCGCTACCCGAATCGCCTCTTCTGCTGTGCGACACCCTGCTGTGTTGGGCAATAACCACAAACGACGCCAGTCCAAGGCTTCTACCAATCCAATGTGACCAGGCGCTTGGTCCTGCACTCGCCGTACAGCTACCGTCACCATTTCACAACCACTGGCGGCAATACTAGCTTGCATTTCCGCAATGCTGCGGTACCGCCCTGTACCCGTAAACAACCGCGACCGGAAACATTTGCCGCCAATACACAGCTCATCAAGCGCTGGGGCTGCCGTTGCCACCATGCTTAACCTGGAAAAGGAACGGCTCTATTGTAACCGTTTAACCGAACCGCCCGCCGACGTAGGCTTGGGTCGCTTCCTGGCTGGGTTGCTGGAAAATTTTAGCCGTCACGTCATACTCCACCAGCTGTCCCGTGCGACTGCCTTCTTTCATTTCCACGTTGAAAAAGGCCGTGTAATCCGACACGCGCGACGCCTGCTGCATGTTGTGGGTCACAATCACAATGGTGTACAGGTCCCGCAGCTCCTGCATCAGGTCTTCAATCCGCCGAGTGGAAATGGGGTCAAGCGCCGAGCAGGGTTCGTCCATCAAAATCACCTCTGGCTGCACGGCTACCGCCCGCGCGATACACAACCGCTGCTGCTGCCCGCCCGATAGCGCTGTCCCTGGCTTTTTCAACTTGTCCTTCACTTCATCCCACAGCGCTGCTTGCCGCAAGGCCCGCTCCACCAACTCGTCCATATCTCCCTTGTAACCGTTGATGCGCGGTCCGAAGGCAATGTTCTCGTAAATGCTCTTGGCGAAGGGATTGGGCTTTTGGAACACCATGCCAATCCGCCGCCGCAAGGTTACCGGGTCGACAGAGGGGTCGTAGATATTCTTACCGTGAAACAGGATTTGCCCCTCTAAGCGCGTTCCCTTGATAAAGTCATTCAACCGGTTGAAACACCGTAGCAACGTGCTCTTGCCACATCCCGATGGGCCAATAAAGGCCGTAATCCGGTTGCGCTTAATGGGTAAATCAATGTTGCGGAGCGCCAAAAACGAGCCATAGTAAAAAGCGTCTACCTTGGCGTGAAGAATAATATCATCGCTAGGCGTCCCCGTTTGTGTTCCCATCACTGGCTCCTTGCAACCTCAATGTGCACACCCAACCGTACAGGCAGATTTTAACCCAGATAGCTCGCTTTTAGTATATGAACCAATATCCCCATCCCACGGTTAAATTTCGGTTAAATTTGGGTTAAAAATCGTCTCCCAGGAGGGCGCCCAGTTCGGCGATCAGGGGGTCGGCAACGGTGGTCGGTTTTGGCGGCGGAGGGGGCGGCGGTGGTTCGATGGGTTTGGGGGTCGGAGCCAGGTGTTGCCGGATGAGAGCTTCCACATCGGCTCGGGTCAGCCAGGGGCGTTGTTGCAATTCCACAACTGCCTGCTCTAACCGTTGCAGACGTCGCTCCAGGTCACTGGGTGGGGAAGCTTGCAGGCGTTGTTTGACCCAGTCACTGAAACTAATCCCCTGGGCGGCGAGTTCGGCATCCAATTGCTGTTGCAGGGCTTTTTCTTCGGGGCCAAACGTGACGCTGTAGGAATGCCCTGCTCCCTGGACAAATTGCCGTAGCGCGATTTTGCAGAGTTCACCAAAAGCGATTTGCTGAGCTGCCGCCCGGCGGTCAAGTTCCTCCAGGAGTTCAGCGTCCTCCGGGGTCGGGTAAAAGGTAATCGAGCGACTCACTCGTTTGCTCAACCCTACGCCCCTTTATCTTTACTCAATTGCACTTGCCCATAGATATATTGTCCCAAAGCGTTGGCTGTACGGGTGGGTTCAGCCAGGTGGGGCGTTAAACCATATTCCCGCAGCAGAGGCGCGAGGTCATTCCAGAAAAACTCCCCGCCGCCGCCGGTGATGATGACATCTGTAACTTGACTAGGCAACCACTGGCGGATGCGCTCCCACAACTCCCGGGCGAAATTGGCGCGAATGCGGGGGAGAATGTCGTCCAGGTCGATGGGTTTTTCCCCGCGTGGTCGGTAAAACCGTTGACCTTCCGGGCGATGCACAGCCTCAATCAGGGTTAAATCTTCGCTGTCAGCCCCTTTGATCTGAGCGGCAAGTTGTTCATAGAACTGGCTCATGCCAAATTGTTCGCTGCGGGAGGTGCCACGGGCGAAATGAAATTTATCCACCTTGAGCATGTCGGTTGTCTGGTGACCAATATCGATCACCGCCACGTGGAGGTTGACTAGCGATTTTTCTTCGGTTCTCTTGCCTGCCGCTTTTTCTTTTTCCATCATTTCTTTTTCTATCTTGTGGCACCAGACCAAACTGCCATACCCTTCTGGCATCACCCAGACTTTCACCACATTGACGGTAAAGTTGCGACCGCGGTAGGCCAGGGCGTGGGGGGCTTGGAGTTGGGCCACCAATTGGCGTTTTTCCGTGTCAAATTGCTCCTGTGAAAGGTAGGGCAACCCCAGGGAAATTGCTAGATCGCCGCTCAACTCGAAATACCCAATGCAGGCAAAGGTTTTGACCAGGGCGTCCTCGATTTTCGATTGCCCCACCCCCAACCCTGCCCCAAAATCTGCTGCCAGGTGACCAATTGCGTAAGCCCGCCCCTGGTATTCCACCCACATATCCCGCAGGGGGTCGCCGCCTTCAAATCGCCCCTGTCGTACTTGTTCCAGGGTGAGTTTGGCGACGTTGGCAGGAATCACTAATACTTCGTTCGGGTCACTGCTGATGCAGGTCTTGATGGCGGTGCGTCCCAAGTCCACACTTAAGAGGGTGGGGGAGCCGACAAATTTACTGGTGGTCATAGCCAGAAATACCATTTACAGCTAAGGATAGCACCCAGCCGCCGGAATGCTAAGCTAAGCATAGCACCCTGTCGTCATCTGACCCAATCCCTGTGCGCCTGCGGCAACTGACGCTCAGTTTTCCTTCAACGCTTTACCTGAGTCCGGTGTTAGATTTGCTGCTGGCAGATGTACCACCGGAATTGCTGCCCCTGGTGCGGTTGGGATTGCAGGAAGCGCTGGTCAATGCGGCGAAACACGGCAACAATCTGGACCCTAGCAAGACGATTCGGGTGCATTACGAGGGCCGGGCGGACGGCTGGTACTGGGTGATCGAAGACCAGGGGCCGGGGTGTCCCCGTGACTGTGATTGTTTACCAGAAGGGCCGGAGTGGTCGTGGGAATCGGGCCGCGGTTTGTATATCTTGCACCAAGTTTTCGACCGGGTGGAGTGGTGTGACCAGCGACAACGGTTACATTTGACCAAACGCTTGCCGGAGGCCCGCTGATGACATCCCATGGCCCAACGCTGGCACTGGCCGCCTTCGAGCTGTTGGAGAATGGCAACCAAAACAGGGCTTGGATAAAGTGTTCTTAACGTGAGCAACAATAGCAGGCTGAAAGTCATGCGGGACTGGCGCTGGTTGCCGTTGGTCGTTGGGAGTGTCGGGGGACTGGCGTTGCTGGTCAATCGCAGTTTAACCACCTCTCTTACCCCCGCCCAAACCCGCGCTGATGCCCTGGGTATTCTCCTGAGCGCTGTGCTAATCCTCACTGGTCTCCTGTGGCAACAAATACAACCCAAACCAGCCGAAGCGGTTGAATTGGTGGGGGTCAATGGCTTCGAGATGCCAGCGGATTTGCCGACGTGCATTCAACAGGAACTAGCCTGGTTATCCCATACCCTGCTCACCACGACGCCGACCAAAACGGTAGTGGTTTATTGGGATGGTCAAACCTATTTGCGGCGGGGCATCTTGGGGCCACAAGCGCAGGTGCAACCGGGGCCGATCCTCCAACGGGTCTTGGCGCAACAAAAACCGGTGTATCTGGTGGATTTGCAGCTCTATCCAGGGCGGGTGGAATTTGCTTACTTACCCCCGAATACCCAGGCAGTGATTGTACAGCCAATGGCTGGCCGGGGGGTGCTGGTAGTGGGCGCGAACTGGCCTCGCTGTTACACGCAGCAGGAGGAAAGCTGGATTGCAGCGTTGGCTGATAAACTGGCGGTGGTACTGGCTACCCAGGGAGTGCGCTCATGAGACGAATGGGGCTGTCTATTGGTCTAATGGCGGGGTTGCTATTGGGCTGGCCAGCTGTGCTGGCTGGGGGTTCCAAACCGACATCACTGGTTGCCAGTCAAAATCCCCGGGGGCTGCGGGTGAGTAATCGCAGCAAGCAACCCCTGCGGCTGGTGTTGTTGGCCCGCAAACCTGGCGGTGGTTACCAGGAACCGGTGCACTGGGACTTTGCGCCGGGGGAAGGGGAGCGAGAGGGATTGATGCTCAGCCTGCCGGAAGGGCCGTTGGCGCTGCAACCGGGAGATATTCTGGTAGCGTTTAGCCTGGATGGTTCACGGCGGTACTGGGGACCGTATGTGGTGGGAAGTACCAGCAAACCCACTCGACCCAATGAAAATAGCGATTGGCAACTGATCTTGTGATAACTTTGTCCTAAATTTTTCACCCGGACGCGGAGACGTCATGCTAGGCTAACGGCAGGAGTGGGAGAGGACAGCGTGACGGAGACGACCAAGGTTCCGGTAGCGGTGGTGGGGGCATCCGGTTATGGCGGGGTACAGCTTGTGCGCCTG
>JANXAM010000049.1 GCA_025062155.1 Gloeomargarita sp. SKYB120
AGTCCAATCGAAAATCTGCAATCCTTGGTCAATGAAACTATCCGTAGCTTATGTCAAGTTTTGTGATTTTAGCTATAGTTGCAAGGCAACTGTAAACGGCTCGACATGTACAAATGACAAAGGTAATGACTTTTTCACGAACCGTGAACAATGGGGAGCATTTTCATGACCGAACATCTGTAATTCAAACCACTTGATGTTATAGCTAAGTCACTTTAGTTCATTAGAGAGAGAACCACCAACAGCGCTGCACCTTGCAACCAAAACCTTAAAGATTTGCTCTAAACTCTGGACGCAAGCATCGGTGCATCTTGACCCGACTGTGGCAGCAGTCGCCTGGACCGTCTAGAGCATCTTGGCGTTTACCCCGGCGCATTGACCACCAACGCCTGCCCTTGCCCCACAAACCGCTGAATCTGCTCGGCCATTTGGGGCGGCGTCAATCCCAAATCGGCTTTGGACTCGTCTGGCTTGGCGTGTTCCACCAAAATATCGGGTACGCCGATGCGCAGTACAGGTAGCGCTAAACCCGCATCTAGCAGAGCTTCTGCGACGGCACTGCCAAATCCCCCCATCCGGCAGCCTTCTTCCATCGTCACCACGCAGCCAATGTCCCGCGCCAAGGGTAGAATCAGTTCCGTATCTAGGGGCTTGGCAAAGCGGGCGTTGACCACCGCCGCATCGATCCCCTGTTCCTTGAGCAGCTCCGCCGTCTGGAGTCCTGGCACCACCATCGAACCGTAGGCGACGATGAGCACGTCCTTCCCGTGCCGCAGCAGTTCTCCCTTGCCGATCGGGAGCGGTTCCCAGCCCTCCTCCATCAGGGGAACGCCGTAGCCCTCTCCTCGTGGATAGCGCATGGCAATCGGGCCATCGGTGTACTGAATGCCGGTGACAAGCATCCGCTGCAGCTCGGCTTCGTCCTTGGGGGCCATCAACACCATATTCGGCAAACAACGCAGGTAGGCAATGTCGTACATCCCCTGGTGGGTCGGCCCATCGGCGCCCACGATGCCCGCACGGTCCATGCAGAAAAACACCGGCAACTTTTGGATGCAGACGTCGTGAACCACCTGGTCGTAGGCCCGCTGCAAAAAGGTGGAGTAAATCGCCACCACCGGGCGCATCCCTTCACAGGCCATACCCGCCGCCAGGGTTACCGCGTGCTGCTCCGCAATCCCCACGTCAATGTACTGATTGGGGCACTGCTTTTGCAAAATATCTAGGCCCGTTCCGGTAGCCATAGCCGCTGTAATCCCGATAATGCGGGGGTTGTCCTGAGCCAGGCGAGTCAGGGTCTGGCCGAACACCTTGGAGTAACTGGGCGGCTTAGGTTTGCTGCTGGGTTTAGGTTTGCCGGTGGTCAAGTCAAAGGGATTTTGGGCGTGGTACCCCACCTGGTCGCGTTCGGCCACCTCGTAGCCCTTGCCTTTGACAGTCACCACATGCACCAGCACCGGACCGCCGATTTGATGGGCCTGCTTGAACGTTTCGATCATCTCGGCAATGTTGTGCCCGTCCACTGGCCCGAAGTAGGTAAAGCCCAATTCCTCGAACACGGCCCCTACCTTGGGCACTGTCAGCCGCTTCATCCCCTCCTTCATATTGCGCGCTAGGGCGGCGTCGATAAAGGGCAAGTGCTTGAACTGCTCCTCTAGGTTCTCCGTCAGAAACTGCACCGGTGGGCTGTGGCGCAGCTTGTTGAGATAGCGAGGAATCGCCCCGACGTTGGGAGAAATGGACATTTCATTGTCGTTGAGCACCACCAGCAGGCGAGTTTTGGGCAAGTGTCCTGCATGGTTGATCGCTTCCAACGCCATGCCACCGGTGAGAGCGCCATCGCCGATGATCGCTACCACCTTGAAATCTTCCCCTTTGAGGTCGCGGGCAATGGCCATCCCCAAGGCTGCTGAGATGCTCGTGGAGGCATGGCCCGCCCCAAAGTGGTCAAAGCGACTCTCTGAGCGTCTCAGGTAGCCGGCGATGCCCCCCTTTTGCCGCAGGGTATGGAACTGGTGGTAGCGCCCCGTGATGAGCTTATGGGGGTACGCCTGGTGGCCCACATCCCAGATGACCTTATCCCGGTCCAGGTCCAGGGTTTGGTACAGCGCCAGGGTGAGTTCAACAACTCCCAACCCCGGCCCTAGGTGACCGCCGTTGACCGCCACCGTCTGCAAATGCTTTTCCCGAATCTGGCGGGCGATCGCCTCGAGCTGGGGGATGGACAATCCGTGCAACTGATTGGGATGGGTAATTTCGCTGAGATGCACGCGCCTGACTCCTTTGCCGACGACGGCCCAGAATTGTCCACTCCCCTATGGTAGCTCACGTTGGGCAAACGGTTTCCTTGGCCTGCACCGCCCAAGGGCCTGTCCCGTTGCGCACCCCGGCCCAGCGCGCCAAGAGCGCCGTTCCCCAATCTCGCCAGTGGGTAGCTGGTAAGCGCACCACCCAATGGGCGGGAAACGCCGTTGCCCCCCCATAAGCGCCCAATAGCCAGCCGGTGAGTCCCAGCGTAAAGGCGGAGCGTCCCTGGCGGTTGGCCCAGGTGAGGGCAACTTCGGGGTCATCTGGGGCGCGGTGGAAATCCGCCACCGATTGAGCTAGTTCCGGCCACGAATCAGTCTCAGCCAGGGGTTCACCCACCTGGCCCCGCAGCGCCCGGTCGAGAGCGATGGCCCACGCTTGGACAACTTCTGGTAATCCCGCCGCTGCTACCACCTCCGCGTACTGGTTGGGATAGCTGAGCAACAGCCCTGGCAACAGCAGCAGCAACGCCTCTTCGGCCACCGTTGCCACGGGCGCTTGGGTCGTCTGACCAGTCCAGTAGCGACATCCCCAGTCTAGCCATCGACTCCAGCTCAGGTCGCCCGCCAATTGCCACGCCAACCAGGTCCCCAGGAGGCACCCTTGAAACCGCTGCTCGAGGGTCAACACCGAGCCACCTGCTGGTAGTACTGGCGCAACTGCGCCGTCGCCTGGTCCCAGCCCCAGCGTTCGGCCTCCTGGCGGGCGGCGTGTTGCAGGGCTTGCCGTTGTTCGGGAGACGCCAGCACCCGCTGCACCGCCTCAATTAACCCCTGTTCTTGCTCGGGTTCGTAGAGATAGCCATTGACCCCGTCCTGGACGATATCGGTAATCCCCCCGCGCCGGGCCGCCACCACCGGACAACCAGCAGCCATCGCCTCCAGCAGGACCAGTCCCAACGTCTCGGTGCAGGAGGGAAATACAAACACATCGGCGCTGGCAAAGGCCTGGGCCAAGGCTTCTCCCTCTAGATAGCCGATGAAATGAGTGTTGGTTCCGGCGAAATACTGGGCCAAGGCATCCCGATGGGGGCCGTCACCGACTAACGCCAGGTGCGCCGTTGGGAATGCCGTCAACAGGGGCCGCAGCCGTTCGATCTCCTTCTCCGCCGACAACCGTCCCACGTAGAGCAACAGGGGTGCATCGGGGTGGCCCTGGGTGAGCCGCGCCCGCATGGTTTGGCAATATTGCCCTGGATGAAACAACTCCGTATCCACGCCCCGCTGCCACAAAGCCAGGCGTTCAATGCCGTTGCGGCGCAATTCTTCCATCATGGCGGTCGAGGTACACAGGTTCAACCGCGCCTGGTTATGGCCCGCCCGCAGCAACGTCCACAGCAGGCCCTCGAACGCCCCCAACCCGTAGTGTTGGAGATAGCGGGGCAAGTGGGTGTGGTAGGACGCTACCAACGGCAATTGGTACCATTTGCTGAATAACAAACCGCCCACCCCCAGCACCGCTGGATTCACCACGTGGACAACATCCGGGCGAAACGCTCTCAGTTTCTGGGCAATTCCCCAGTGGGGCCACGCCAGTTTCAGTTCTGGGTACAGGGGCAAGGGAGTGCCAGCAACACCAACGACCTCCGCCCCACAGTATTCCGCCGGGGCGCCCGCTGGCGCAAATACAAGCACGTCATCTCCCATCCGCCCTAGCCAGCGAATCGTGTGACGCAACCGCGTCACGATGCCATCAATTTTGGGTAAAAAAGTCTCCGTAAACAGGGCAATCCGCATCGGCGTCCCTTTGACACCCCGACTGGCATCCTACCGCAAAACGGAGCAGTTAATAACGGGGTGCGTTGGGATAAATCACAAACCCTGGACCGTAAAGCGGTGTGACGTAACCCCCTACAACCGTCACCTGGGGAATCGCCGTAAACCCGTAGGAAAACCCGATGCGGGAGTTGTAACTCACATAGGGATAGAGCGTTACCGTTGACGGTACTACCACCGTGGTTTGTAGGGGTGCAACGTAGATGCTACCGCCTCGTGGAAATACTGGGGATGGATACAGCAGCGCAAATCGTTTGTAGGGGAAAACTACCGGATGTCCGTACCCGTAGCCGTAACCGGGGTCGGCCAGCGCCGGTGCGCCCAAGGTCATTATTCCCATTGCCAAAGCGCCGAGCCAGAAACTTTTCATTGCCTATTCCCCCTTTGGCCTGCAGCCGTTTGCTCTATCTCCCATTTTAGACGTCATTTTTGCGTCCTAAGTTCCGGTTAGGGAGCGCGCCATTTTTTCCAGCGCGAACTGAGCCAATCGGCAAGGGAATGACTCCACGCGCCCAATTCCAGACCAATACCAACCGCTAGCCATTCTCCTTGGTACTTGCTCCCATACTGTTTGAGCCAAGACAGCAAAGGCCACGGTTTTCCTTGCCACCAACTCCAGCTCCAAGCGAGTGCTAAAACCATTCCCAATACCAGTCCCAAGTAAAGCAACCGGCCCAAAGTTCCCACCAGTGGCCCGTGCGACCAAAACGAGCGATGTTTACAGAGTTTTTGATAGGGAATCCAAAGAAAACGGAGCCAACCCCAGCGCCGCCATTGGCGCGACCGAATATCCAAATCGCCGCTAAACATCAACCCGCTAAAAACATAGCTGCCAGTCACAACCCAGGGCCAATGCCCCCCGCCGGTCAACTGCCACGTTGCGAACCCGACGACCGGTGCAGTCCAAAGCGTCAAGCGGTCATGGATTACGCCATTGGCCATGCTGGTTCTCTAGGCAAAAATCTCTCTTAATCTGCTATCAAAACTTGGCAATAAGGATGATGTCAATGGGTCACTGGCGTACGCAAGCCAGCACGATGAGCGTATCACATCAAGCCGGAAATCACGAGAATTAAACCAGCTCCCAATAGGATTACTAAGGCAAAAGGCAAGCAGGACGGCTCTCTTTCTAGTTCCCAGGGGGTGCCGGATGCTTTCTCCTGGACCTTATCATTAGCTATGGAGTACCTGCCCTACTGGTTAGCATTCCTTTGCTTTGATTTATGAGATTGACGAAGTGGTGGCCAGTAACAGTTTTCGCGCTGAGCGGCTTAGCCCTGTTGGGGGCCGCACAGACCGTGACTGTCAACGACCAAATTTTACAGGGATTTGAACGCTGCAAAAGCAGTGCTCTGTTTCGCTCCCTAGCACGCCAGCGTCCGACCCACCTCGACCCGGAAATCCAAGGAATTGCCGTATTTGCTGCCCAAGGACGCTATCGAACGCTGCCAGTGGCAGAAGTGTGGGCAGGCATTTGCGGTTCCGCCTGGCTAGACCGAGACCCTAAGGCTCGCGCTTGCCCTCATGGCCAACTAGAGGCTATCGTGTTTCGCGTACCCTACCAGCAGGCTCAGCGAGTGCTTCCTCAATACACCCAAGCCCAACCTGGCCGTCCGCGTCTAACCTTAGAACCGGCGCGCAGTGGAATGAGCCTATTGATATGCGAACCACCCCGCTAAAGCAGGTGGAAATTAACCAGTGGCATCTACTGTATCCAGCCAGGCAAACACCCGGTCCAATTCATCCAAACTGATTAACCCATACCGCCACAGCACAATCGGCAACGGCCCTTGACCCGAATCCTCCCGCCGCAGCGCCATCTCAATCGAAGCCGCTGACACCGCTAGCTCCTCCCGTAAAAAGCGAATTAACCGCTCATCCCGTCCCGATACCATGTCTCTCTCCCCACCGGGTCGCGCTGCACCCCGATTCCAAAAAAATAGCGTAAACGACTCGCTCCTGTGTACTTAGCTTAACTTAATTTCACAGAAGGATCAATAATTTTTGTAAAGTTTCTGAGAAAGTCGGCTGAATTCCCCTAGCACCGTGGCTTTACGGGCACCGGTGGGGATACGTTGCAGCAAGCTTGGCTCTCCAACAGTAAACGTACTCAAATTGCTATAGAAACTTTTGATAGAAAATACTCTTGACCCTGCAGTTGAGAACAATTTCTAGAGTGGATATACGTAAGTCGGTTTACTACCAGTCCCAGGCACGGAAACCCTGCAATTTGGTATCTGGCTCATATTGCTTTTTCGTCTTTCTGTTCAGGGAGAAATGTCGCAATCATCTCAACCTCCACCCATCAATCGGGAAGCTGTGACGCAGCAGATTCTCCAAATCTGTGAGCTGTTGCCGCCGGAGTCGCTGCTAGAGGTGCTCAACTTCGCCATTCATGAATTGGTGCGGGTGTTCCAGGCTGAACAGGAGCAGGCTGACCGCTAAAATGCAGAATCATCCACAGCAGTAGCAAACGTGTGGCGACTCGAACAACTGATCTCAATTCTGGGAGCAACCCCTAGTCAACCTCTGAGCGGGCCAGTCTGCGGCATTAGTACCGATAGTCGGCATATCCAACCGGGAGAGGTGTTCATTGCTCTGGTAGGGGAACGGCATGACGGGCACGATTTTGTCGCAGCGGCGCTTGCCCAAGGCGCAGTGGCGGCCATTATCCAGCGACCGGAGCAGCTTTTGTCATCTCAACCATTGCTATACGTCCCCGACACATTACAGGCCTATCAAACCCTGGCGGCGTGGTGGCGACAGCGATTTGCCCTTCCCGTCATTGGCATCACTGGCTCAGCGGGCAAGACGACGACAAAAGAGTTGCTGGCGGCGGTGTTGTCCCACTTTGGTCGGGTGCTCAAAAGCGCAGCCAACGAAAACAACGACATCGGCGTGGCAAAAACCCTGTTGCAGCTACGGGCAGAACATGACTACGCAGTGGTGGAAATGGCCATGCGCGGGCGCGGGGAAATTGCTCGTTTGACTCAGGTCGCGCGGCCCCAGATCGGGGTAATCACTACTGTCGGCACAGCCCACATTGGTCGCTTAGGGTCGCGGGAGGCCATTGCCCAGGCCAAGTGTGAACTATTTGCGCACCTGCCCCCCCAAGGCACAGCGATTTACTGGCGGGAAAACGAACGGTTGCACCAGACGGCCCAGGCAGTATGGGACGGCGCAACCTACACCTACGGCTTTCACCAAGGGGATTTGCAGGGGCGCGTTGAGGGCAATGAACTGGTCATCGGCGATTGGCGCTACCCGTTACCCTTGCCGGGGGAACACAACGCTTTGAATTTCCTGGCGGCCCTGGCCGTAGCTCAGGTGTTGGGGTTGCCCTGGCGGGATTTGCCTCGGCCTTTGCCGCTGGAGTTGCCGCCGGGTCGCAGTCGCTGGGTGCGATTGGAACCGGACATTCTCCTGCTGGATGAGAGCTACAACGCCAGCCCCGAGGCCGTATGCGCCGCTTTGCAAACCCTGAGACAAATGCCTGGCCGGCGCTATATCGCGGTATTGGGCGCCATGCGGGAGTTGGGCGAACTGTCAACGGCGCTGCACCAGGAGGTAGGACGCCAGATTGTGGCATTGCAATATGATTACGCAATACTGCTGGAGGACCCAGAAATCCTTCCCCTAGCGGAGGCGGCAGATGCCATACCGGTGGAGCGATACCCCAGTCACGCCCAAATCATTCAACGGCTGCAAACGCTCCTGCAACCAGGGGACCGGCTAGTGGTCAAGGCGTCCCGAAGTGTGGGGCTAGACCGAGTGGTGCAGGCCCTGACCCAAGGCTATCAGGGCATTCCGTAGCGCGTCGGTCAAGGTTTGCGTCGCCTGGCGCACAGCTCCCTCCGCTGGAGGAAATACCCGCAACCCCTGGCCAATGCGAATCTTCACGTCGGTGCCCCAAGGTTGATAGGGGTGGCTGTACCAGAGATACATGGGTAAAAGATAGAGCACTAGGTCCGGGTTTTGTCGCACTGCCTGCAACGCCAGATGGACGGGGCCAGGCTTCAGGGGCAAGAGGGTGCCGTCGCGGGAGATTTTGCCCTCGGGAAACATCACCAAACTCTCACCCCGGCGCAGCAGTTCAATGGCAGTTTGTAAAGACTCGCGCCCTGGTCGGTCCCGGCGCACGGGAAAGCCCCCCAACTGGCGGATCCACCAGCCCTGGAACCCACGCATCTCTTCGGCGGCCACCATGAAGTACAGATGGCGTCCCGAGGTCAACCAGCCGACCCCATAGGGCACCATCACCGCATCCCAGCGCGAACGATGGGTTGGCGTCACCAGTAAGGCACCCGTTTTGGGGATGTGCTCCTGGCCAGTGACTTCAATCCGGCGGAAGTACAGGGGAAACAACAATTTGCCCAAGTAGTAAGCGGCACCCGTCAGCCAAGGGGACAGACGCGGTAGATTAGCCATGGTCCGTTGCTCCCAACGCTTGTCCCGCCACCCAGCCCGTTGTCCAGGCGGCTTGCAGGTTAAACCCACCCGTTAGCCCGTCCATGTCTAAAATCCTAAAATCTCTCCAGCCAGGTACGGCCCTCTTTGCATCGTGCGGCTATTTACCTCGCTCCAGGGGATCCCACCGCAGGTGACAAATTCTTCCTTAAGCACGCCTCGACCCGTAACTGTCTGCATTTGCGCCGCAAGGTGAGCCAGCAAACATTTCCATTCCCGTTGAGACAGTTCCGTCTAGCAGTAGTTTGTCGGAATCTGTACCGTTGCTAGTAAATAGTGCCATAGGCGCTGGATCAGGTTTAGCGCGGGACGGTAAGCACCCAGGGATTTACGGGCGACTTGCTGACGCAGGACTCGATAACGTTATGCAATATAGCTGAACCGTTTCTGCTTGTCATGTTGTGGGACTGTAGGGGACGGGTCTCCCGACGAATTAAATCAGCTCAGCCATAGCTTGAGGATTGCAGCCGTTGCTCATGTCGAACATTCTGTTGCCGGGCAAGGTTGGGGTGTGTACTCTGTGATCTGCCAGCGGTTCTGGAGTTTTTGCACAACGAAACAAACAGGAATGCGCGCGCTAGTACCGGTGCTCGTCATTTCTACCACATGACCCTGGATTACAAAGCCCTGATGACCGGCACGGGTGAGAGATGTAACTTCAATGTGGTCTGGCCAAGGGCTAGACGTCCAGCGTCCGGGTGCACGCCTTGGGTTTTGGAGCCAACGTGCTAGCAAAGATGGTGAAACCAACGCTCCATAATGTTGCCGAATCATCTGCCGAATTTGGGGTGGGGGTGACGACAGATAGACCCCTTGCAAACGCCGACCAAAGTGCTCAACTAAGCGCCTGGCGGCTATTTCCGCTGCTGAAGTGTGAGCAGGAGTTGGAGCTACCAACGTTAGGAATGCCGCTAGCACACCCAACTCCAAAGCGACCTGGCGTCTATTTCTCCTCATCAACTGCACCTGTCCGACCGTTCCGCTAGCAACAGACGGTCAAACTTCCACCCCCACTGGCCGCAAACCTAGTGGCCAATCATCCAAGGGCGACTACAAGTGGACTGACGAAAGCGAGGTTTTTCCGGTTCCCGTTCCCGTCGGACGAGGCGCGGTTCTTTCTGTTCTTGCCGGTCCAGCCGTAATGGACCGTTGAGCGCGATAGCCGGTGGCGTGTAAATTCTTTGGGCTGACGCGCCACAAGTCGGGCAGTACACTGGCAGGCTCATCTCCGACAGCGAACGCCACACCTCAAACTCGCCGCACTGACGGCAACGAAAGTCATACACTGGCATGGGTCCGACTCCTAAACCGGCAAGATGTTGCGGTCAAAGATGGCAGTGGGAATGGCCAGAGTGCAACAGGCGTTGGGAATGTCCACGATGCCGCTAATGCGACCTTCAATCGGCGCACAACTGAGCAGTAAATAGGCTTGCTCGCCGGTATAGCCAAACTTTTTGAGGTATTCAATGGCATTCAAACAAGCACGCCGGTAGGCCACGTGGGCGTCTAAGTAATACTGTTCCCCTGTAAATTCATCCACCGAAATTCCTTCAAACACCAGGTACTCTGAGTAGCGAGGTTCCACTGGCCCTGGTTTGAAGATGGGATTGGTGAGGCCATACTTTTCCACACCCCCTTTAATCAGATCCACATGCAGGTCAATGTAGCCCGCCATTTCAATCGCGCCGCAGAAGGAAATCTCGCCATCGCCCTGGGAGAAATGAATATCGCCCATGGACAATTTCGCGCCTTCGACATAGACAGGGAAGTAAATTCGCGACCCTTTTGAGAGATTCTTGATGTCGCAGTTGCCTCCATGCTCGCGGGGCGGTACAGTGCGGGCGGCTTCCACGGCAACCCGTTCCCACTCGGATTTGGGCAGCGTTCCCAAGATAGCGTTTTGAGGATTCGGTAAAGCCGCCAGCGGGGGAATCTTCGGTTTCCAGGGAGGGCCGCCCTTTTCCACCAAAGCCCTTTCCCGAGCGTTCCATTTCGCCAACAACTCATGGGACGGCGCACAGCCAATCAACCCCGGATGGGGAATCCCCGCAAACCGCACCCCTGGAATATGCCGCGATGATGTGTAAATGCCTTCAATGTCCCAAATGGCTTTGGCTGCGTTGGGGAAATGGTCCGTCAAAAACCCACCTCCATTATTGCGGTCAAAAATGCCGGTAAAGCCCCATTCATCGCCCGGCAGCGGCCCAATGTCCAACAGATCCACCACCAAAATGTCGCCCGGCTGCGCCCCATTGACCCAAATGGGACCGCTGAGCACGTGTACCACCGTCAGGTCCACATCCCGGACATCGCTGGGGTCGTCGTTATTTCGTATTTGCCCGTCCGTCCAGTCCTTGCACTCGATGCGAAAGGTGTCCCCTGGATTCACTGACACCACCGCCGGAATATCGGGATGCCAACGGTTATGGCCTGGAACCTCCTGCTCCGTCATTGGCTTGGTCAAATCCACCTTGAAAAGCGTCTGCGGCATGAGATTCTCTCCCCGAGTTGAACAAATGCTCATAGATTACTGGTAAGGAATATCGCGCCACTGTAGCTTTAGTTACTATAGCTAAGCTGACAAAGGTTGACATAGAAGACAGACAGCTTCATCCACGAGAGAACGTAGGTTCCGTTTGGTTA
>JANXAM010000050.1 GCA_025062155.1 Gloeomargarita sp. SKYB120
AACCAAACGGAACCTACGTTCTCTCGTGGATGAAGCTGTCTGTCTTCTATGTCAACCTTTGTCAGCTTAGCTATAGCCGTTTTGGGCTGCATCAAAACGCTGCTTTCTCTGTGTTTTCCAGTTGGACCTGAGTGATGCGCCCCGGTTGAACCTGTACTGTCATAAAGCTACCATCGTCGAGAAAATCATTGAGATACAGGTCGGGACCGGACTCCGCTAGCAGGGTGTATTCTCCCGGTGGCAAGCCTACCCGAAACCAACCCTGGTCATCGGTAGCAACCCATCCCCAGCGCTGGGGATGTTGAGCAGCTTCTGCCACTGGCCAGCGGGGCGACAAAGGGACTACCCTGATGCGCCCTAGGAAAATCCATACCCTTGTCTGCACCGGCGTAACCTGGCCTGTCTTGCCCAGACGACCTACCTGGGGTTGAAAATTCCCCTGCAAGGTCACTACTTGCCCAACGATCCCCTGAGCTTGGGATTCTAGCGGCGATGCCGACGTAAACAGAACTGGCGGTGGTAACATCATCAAACACAGGGTACTGGTCAGGTAAATCCATTTCGCTGGCATACTTCCTTAACCCAGCCGGATAGCTGACCCTGCAATGATGTCCCGTACTTGGGCTGGTGTCAAGTTAGGATTGGCACTCAACATTAACGCTACCACCCCTGCCACATGGGGCGTCGCCATGGAGGTGCCATTGTACATGCGGTACGTGTTGTTGGGCGTCGTTGAGAGAATCCCGACTCCTGGCGCCACCACGTGCCGTCGGTTAGGGTCTGTACCCGCTCGATTAAAAAACCAGGCAATCTGGTTGTTCTGATTCACCGCCCCTACTGACAGGCCAAACTCTGTTGCACTCCAGGCTGGATGACCCGGATTAGGCCAGCCGTCATTGCCAGCGGCCATCACCACCACTGCTCCCCGACTGGTCGCATAGCGAATCGCATCGTAAATATCTTGGCTAAAACCACCTCCCAGACTGAGATTGATCACGTGGGCCCCGTTATCTGCCGCATAGCGAATCCCGCGAGCGACCCAACTGGACAACCCCGAGCCTTGGTCATCCAGGACACGCACCGGCATAATCCGAGCGTTGTAAGCCACCCCTGTGATGCCAAAGTCATTCCGTAGCGCCGCAATTGTTCCCGCCACATGGGTGCCATGACCGTCACTGTCCATAGGGTCGTTGTCATTATTCACGAAATCCCAGCCGTAGACATCATCCACAAAACCATTGCCGTCGTCATCTATACGGTTGCCGGGAATTTCCCTAGAGTTAAGCCACATGTTGGCTGCCAGGTCCCGATGGTTATAGTCCACGCCCGAGTCCACGACCGCCACGACAACTCCCTGACCCGTGTAGCCCCGTGCCCAAACCTCCGGTGCCCGCACCCGGTCTAACGGCCAGTTGTAGTCTCCCAGGTCTGGTACTTCAGGAAAGGGTTGGGTCTGTCCCAGTGCTAGGGCCACTGCTGCCGCTGCATTCACCAGCCCATAGCCATAGGTGCTATTGAAGCCCGTCAATGGAGGCACTACCACCGTTGTGGGATTAGTGGCACTGATTTGCAGCGTGTAGGGAGTAGACTGGGTGGCCGCCGAAAACACTCGCAAGTAGTAAGTTCCGGGGTTCAACGGCTGGGTAAACGACTCCGCTTGGGTACCCGGATTGGTACCACTGCGAATCACCCGCCCGGAGCTATCGAGCAATTGCACATCAGCGTTTTGCGTCAAATTACTTAAGCTCACGGACAAATTCACCGCCTGGTTGACAGTGAACCAGAAGTAGTCGTCCGTATCTCCACCGCCGATGGCATCGGTAAGAGTCAAGGGAGTCGGGCCTACGGTGATGGGTCGAGCTGTGGCCAAGGTGTTGTCCGCTAGCTCCGGTGTTAGAGCATCGGCTACCACAGTTAAGGTGTAAGCCGTGGACCCAGCGCTGGGAAACACCCGCAGGTAGTAGGTGCCTGGTTCCAAAGTGCGGGTGATGGTCTCAGGCGCGCTCCCTGCATTCCAGGACCCCTGCAGTAGTACCCCCGGCCAACGCAGCAGTTCTAAGTCCGCATCTGCGGACAGCCCGCCAAGCGTGATGGTGACCCGACTGGCCTGGTTGAGCGTGAACCAGTAGTAATCATTGCGGTCCGTTTCCCCCACCCAATCTGTCACGGTCACAGGCGTCGGTCCCACAGTCAGGGGACGTGCCGTCTCTAGGGTGTTGTCTGCTAGGCCCTGGTCAATGGGATTGGCTGTCATTCGAAGCGTATAGTGAGTGGACCCGCTGTAGGGATAGACGCGCAGGTAGTACGTCCCCGCCTCCAATGGCTGAAGAATTTCTTCCGCATCCGTGCCCCAGTTCCAAGACCCACGAACAAAATTGCCCTGGCTATCGAACAGTTCCAACTCCGCATCTGCCGTCAATCCGTCCATTCGGACATGTAAGAAACTCCGCTGGCTAAGGGTGAAGCGATAGTAGTCCAGGGGGTCCCAGTCCCCCACCCAATCTGTCAGGGTGGTTGTCGTCGGTCCGACCGTTATTGGGCGCGCCGTCTCAAACGTATTGCCTGCTCCATCCGTGGGTAAAGGACTAGCCGTCACTGTCAGGTTGTAGCTGGTAGAGCCGGCATAGGGAAACACCCGCAGGTAATAGGTTCCAGGGGCCAAGGTTCGCACCACTCGGTCGGGTGCCGTTCCGCTATTCCAGGACCCAGCTAAAAACCCTCCTTGCCCGTCGTACAACTCCAAGTCCGCATCGGCTGTTAGGCCACTCAGGGTGACATTCAGCACACTGGCTTGGTTCAGGGTCAAGCGGTAGTAGTCATTCGGGTCAGCGTCTCCCACCCAATCCGTCCAAGTACTCGGCGTTGGCCCGACACTAATCGGGCGCGCTGCTGCCAAGGTATTGCCAGCCCCGTCGGCGGGCAAGGGGTTGGCCGTCACTGTCAAGTTGTAAAACGTCGAGCCGCTGTAGGGATACACCCGCAGATAATACGTTCCTGCTTGCAAAGTGCGGGTCAGGGTTTCATTCGCACTTCCTGCGTTCCAGGAACCGTCCAACCAATTGCCTTGTCCATCCAGCAGTTCCAAGTCCGCATCGGCTGTTAGGCCACTCAGGGTGACATTCAGCACACTGGCCTGATTGAGAGTCAAGCGGTAGTAATCGTTGAGGTCTGTGCTGCCAACCCAGTCAGTAAAGGTTGTAGGCGTCGTGCCAACAGAAATGAGTCGTGCCGTTGCTAACGTATTCCCAGCTAGGTCGGCAACGGAGGTCGCTTCCATCCATACACCGGTTTCGATAGACCATCCCAGAAGCGTTTCCTCGCTGGGATACCTAACTGGCGACAAATTGTCAAGCCCACCCAATGCCCGGATAAATGTCTCGCTGCTCAGCAGGGCCTGGTTCCCAAAATTAGGTAACAATCCTTGGTGAACCATCTGCTCACTGCCGTAGGCCAGAGCAAACCCACTGGATAGAGGTTCCACAAAAGTCCCATCGCTTCCCTGGGCCCACATCGTCCGGTAACTCCCCGCGCTCACCCACGCGTCTATCCTCTGAACCTATTTCTCGGATGAATGTGATTTGGATCACAAGCCCTAAAGTCACAGGGGGCAGCTTGGCCATGGGTTTTTCTAGTATCTCCCTGACAAACCGAAGCAGCTCGGCTATATCTAAGTTCGTAACTGCCTGTGGACAGCCAAGGGACTGACTTGGGATTGCTATAATGCCCGACATCGACGCTTACGCGCTAATGAAATGAATGTCCTTACGTATCAGTTATTGATAGCAATGACGATAGTCCTAACAGGAATTTTTGCTGATGAGAGAGCGCTGATTGGGGTCACCAGTTTTTGGGCTGTGTGGACGCTCAGCCGTATCTTTACACCCTGGTTGATGTTTCTCCAGCTTTTCACAATTGGTCTGTCATACCTGGTAGCTCAGATTTTAAGGTTACTAATTTGCAGGTAATTACAAGTTGGGTTTTTGCTGTTGACGTTCCGCCAATTGCAACAGAATTTCGGCATGTTTTTCCCGCGTAATCGGATAGAGATAGGCAAATACCAAACCGATGAGCAACACGACTCCCGGAATTGGTCCAATCATCAGGCGAATGGTGAGTAAAGCGCTGGGGGGTTGGAGCGGCTCGGGTTGGCCGGCCACCGTTTTGATAAACCCCGACCATTCCAGGGTTTGCCCCACCAGGAATAACCCTAGCGCCAGCCCCACCTTTTGCAAAAACACCATCAGGCTGTAGAAAATGCCTTCGCGCCGTTGCCCAGTCCGCAATTCTTCCCACTCAATCACATCCGGGAGCATGGACCAGGGAATCAGATACGCGGTGGCGACGCCCACACCGGCAACCACTGCTAGGGTAAACATCAGCGCCGTTTGCCCCGGTTGCAAGCCAAATAACCCCGCCTGCGCCGCAATCCAAGCCGCCATCCCCAGGAAGTACACCATTTTTTTGCCCAGGCGCCGGCTCACGCGCTCCCAGAAGAACAACATTACCAGTGCCGTCCCCTGCACCATCAGCACCACCTGGGTAAACGCGGCATCGGTCAGTCCCATCCAGCTTTTGACGAAATAGGGAATCACCGCCACTGTGTTTTGCAAGGCCAGCCAGGAACACAGGTAAAGGCCGATCACCAGCAAAAAGGGGCCATTGCTGAGTACCGCCCGCCATTGCGCCCAGATAGGTTCGTTGGGGGGATCCAGCGTTTGGCGCCGCTGGTGTTCCAAATGCATCGCTCGCCGACGAATGCCCCACACACAGGCGTATATCGCCAGCACCGCCACCACCGCGCCCAGTGTTCCTAGCACCTGATAGCGCTGTTGAATCGGCATCCCGGCAAATAGCTGAAAAATGGCAAGCGCCAGCGTCAACGCACACAAACTGCCGCCAATGGAAAACCCAAACCGAAAGCTGTTCAAACTGGTGCGCTCGTCGTAGTCCTGGGTTAGCTCTGCCGTCAGCGCCGTATAGGGCAAATTCACCGCCGTATAAAAGGTATGAATGGCAATAGCCACCGCCACGTAGTACCAAAATTTGGTCATCGTATCGGCAGCGGGTGGTACCCACCACAGGCCGGTAAAACTCACCCCCAGCGGCACTGCGCCCCACACCATCCAGGGCAAACGGCGTCCCCACAAGCTGCGGGTCTGGTCGCTCAGGAAACCAATCAGGGGGTCGTTAATGGCATCCCACGCCTTGCCAATCAACAACACTGTTCCCGCTAACCCCGGCGGCAACCCAGCGACATTCGTGAAGAAAATTAACTGAAACACCAGCAGTAAATTCGCCAGCAACGCCGGGCCAAAATCCCCCATCCCATAGCTGACTTTTTCCCACCAGGACAGCTTCGGGTTCATCCCCACACCCTACAATAAGAAGACAGAATTGCGCATCAGGCCATGAGCGGCGAACGGATTTGGCTTTACGATACCACCTTACGGGACGGCGCCCAACGGGAAGGACTGTCACTCAGCTTGGAAGACAAGTTGCAAATTGCCCACCTGCTTGACCAGTTGGGGGTGCATTACATCGAAGGCGGCTGGCCTGGCGCGAACCCCAAGGACATGCAATTTTTCTGGCAGATGCAGCAGGAACCTTTGACGCAGGCGCGGCTGGTGGCCTTTTGTTCCACCCGGCGTCCCCGGACCACAGCAGCGGAAGACCCCCTGATCCAAGGTATTCTGGCGGCGGGCACCCCCTGGGTTACGGTGTTTGGCAAATCCTGGGACCTGCACGTCACCGAGGGCCTGGGCACGACGTTGACCCATAACCTGGACATGATTGCTGACACGATTACTTACCTGCGCCAGCAGCAGCGCCATGTGTTTTATGATGCTGAGCACTGGTTTGATGGCTATCTCGCGAACCCCGACTACGCCCTGGCCACCCTGGAGACGGCCTATCAAGCGGGAGCGGAATGGCTGGTCTTGTGCGATACCAATGGCGGAATGTTGCCTCATCAAATTAGCGAGATTGTCCAGCAGGTGAAGGCTCGCTTCCCCGATGCCCAGATTGGCATTCATACCCACAACGACAGTGGCACAGCGGCGGCAAATGCGATTGCGGCGGTGCAGAGCGGGGCGCGCATGGTGCAGGGAACTATCAATGGCTACGGGGAGCGCTGCGGCAACGCCGATTTGTGTACCTTGATTCCCAACCTGCAACTGAAACTGAAGTACGACTGCATCAGGCCAGAGCAATTGACGCGCCTGGTGGAGGTGAGCCGGGCGGTGAGCGAGCGGGTGAATTTAGCGCCCGATGACCATGCGCCTTACGTGGGTGCGTCGGCCTTTGCCCACAAAGGAGGGGTGCATGTCAGCGCGGTGGGCAAAAATCCGGCCACCTACGAGCACATTCCCCCGGAGGTGGTGGGCAACCGGCGGCGGGTGGTGATTTCGGAACAGTCGGGTCTAAGCAACATCGTGGCCAAGGCGCGGGAGTTGGGATTGCCCCTCGACCGTTCCCATCCGGCGGCTAAAGAGGTGCTGCGGCGGTTGAAGGAACTGGAAGGCCAAGGCTATCAATTTGAAGCGGCGGAGGCGAGTTTTGAACTGCTGGTGCGGGAGGTGCTGGGGCAACGGCGGCCAGCGTTTGTCCTGCACGGGTTTCAGGTGCATTGTCAAACCCAGGCCCAGGGCAACGGCCACTGGAGTTCGTCGGTAGCGACGGTGAAGGTGGAAGTAGACGGGCAAGAATTGATTACGGCGGCGGAGGGAAACGGGCCGGTGTCGGCACTGGACAATGCCCTGCGACGGGCGCTGGTGAATTTTTATCCCCAGATTAAGGAGTTTCAGTTGAGTGATTACAAGGTGCGGGTGCTAGACGGACAATCGGGGTCGGCGGCGACTACGCGGGTGCTGGTGGAGTTTACCCACGGGACGCACCGTTGGACGACGGTAGGGGTTTCCACCAATATCATTGAGGCGTCGTATCAGGCGGTGGCGGAAGGGCTGGAGTATGGATTGAGCCGGCTGCGGGCGACGGCAATTTCCCAGGTGCAGAAAGTATAGGAAGAGGCCACAGGATCACTGACGGTCCCGCTTGCAGTTCGTTATGCTGGGGCAAAAGCCGAGAGCAGGCCATGGCAACAGGGTTTACGGTGCGGTTTTGGGGTGTGCGCGGGAGCATCCCCGTACCCGGTGCGGCAACAGTGCGTTACGGCGGCAATACCCCCTGCGTGGAGGTGCAAGCGGGTGGACAACGGTTAATTTTTGACGGCGGCACGGGACTGCGGGTGTTGGGCCAGACGCTGAAGCATCAAACCAACCTGGAGGCCCATCTCTTTTTTAGTCATTCCCACTGGGACCACATCCAGGGCTTTCCGTTTTTCACCCCTGCCTACCAGGCCGGCAATCGATTACACATCTACGGCCCCGCTGCGCACCAGGGCTATTCCATCAAACAGAGCTTGAGCAACCAGATGCTCGACCCCAATTTTCCCGTGCCGTTGCAAGTCATGCAGGCGGATTTGTCCTTCCACGACTTGCTGGCGGGTGATGTGGTCACGATTGGTGATGTAACTGTAGAGACAGGGAGTCTGAACCATCCCAACTACGCCCTGGGGTATCGGGTGACGTGGCGGGGCAAAACGGTGGTGTACGCCAGTGATACGGAGCATTATCCCGACCGGCTCGACCGCAGTGTCGTGCATCTGGCGCGCCAGGCCGATGTTTTGATTTACGACGCCAACTACACCGACGAGGAATACAACGACCCGGTGAATCCCCGGCGCGGTTGGGGCCATTCCACCTGGCAAGCGGGGGTCCAAGTCGCCAAGGCAGCCGGTGTGCGGCAATTGGTGCTGTTCCATCACGACGCCAACCACGACGACGACTTTTTGGACCAGGTCGAAGCTCAGGTGCGCCAAATCATGCCCAGCAGCGTCCTAGCACGGGAAGGAATGGTGTTGCAATTGCTCTAAATTGCTCGCTAAGCTGCTTGAGTTTCCTTGGGTCGCAGCAATGCCACGAACTGCTCCGGTTGACTGGGGGTGAGCAGCAATGGGAAACGCCCTGGCTGTTGCAACAACACCAGCCCATCCCAGCGCGAAACGTAGCACTCGACCCACCCCCGCCGTTGCGTCCAGAGCCAGCCAAAGCCCCCTAGAAACGGCCATTGCCGGCCCAATTCCTGGGTCAATTCCGCTGGGGTCACCCGTCGCACCTGACGCTCCGGTTGCAGGTCAATCCACCGCCGCCGCGTGGGGAACCGAATTTCCAAGCGGTTGTCCTCATGCACCACGAAGGCTGTGGGTCGCCAGCGGCACCAAATTAGGCCGTTAACCACCAACACCAGTAACGCCAACCAAAACAACCCAGCTCCTTGCGCTCCTGCAAACGCCAGCATTAGCAAGAGGAAGGGCATTCCTGCTAATCCCCAGGTGAGTACCTGCATCCACCCATCCATTGGCGCCAGCGCAAACGCGTACCCCATCGCTATAGCGTCGCCACGTTGAGCAGCTCCATCTCTGGCACGGTACGTTTGATCAAGCCCGTCAGCACTTTACCCGGCCCCAGTTCCACCGCCCGCGTGACCCCGAGCGCCGCCAACTGCAAAACAATCTCGCGCCAGCGCACGCCCGTCGTCATCTGGGTCAACAATCGCTGCTTCAGCAAGGCGCCATCGGTGCTCGGCGTTGGGTCCGTGTTGGAAAGAACTGGAATCCGCGCATCGGCGAAGGGGACGGTGGCGAGATAGGCGTTGAACTGAGCCGCTGCCTCGGCCATGAAGGGAGAATGAAACGCCCCACTGACTGCTAGGGGCACGGCGCGTTTGACGCTCACCTTGTCTAAGACAGTCGCGATGCCCACCGGCGTTCCGGAGATGACCACTTGTCCTGGATGGTTGTCATTGGCCAGCACCACTTCCGATGTTTGCGCGAGCACTTGGTCTAATTGGTCCCGGTCCGGCTCTAACAGCGCCACCATTTGCCCGCCGCTGGCCTGGTCCATCAATTCTGCCCGCAATTTCACCAGCCGTAATCCCGTCCCAAAGTCATAAACCCCCGCCCGGTACAGCGCCACAAATTCCCCCAAACTATGTCCAGCCACGTAATCGGGCATGAATGCTGTGTAAAGGTCCGCCAAGATGGTTTCAACCACGTACAGACAGGGCTGGGTGTAGCGGGTTTGGGACAATTTTTCCGCTGGGGGCGTGCAACACTCGACAACTGACCAGCCCAGAATTGCCGCTGCTTCCTCAAACCGGTTTTGGGCGTGGGGATGTCGCTGCAAATCCAAGCCCATGCCGGCGGTCTGGGAACCCTGTCCCGGAAACACCCAGGCGGTTTTCATGCCCGCAACCGACTGAACAACTGCTGGACTTTTTCCCAGCTATCGGCTGCCGCTTGGGGGTCGTAACTATCTCGCTCGTTGCAGAAAAAGCCGTGGTCAGCGTCGTAGCGGAAAACTTGGTGGTCGATGTTGTGCTTTTTCAATTCCTGTTCAATTGCGTCGGCCTGCTCGTTGGGAATCAGCGGGTCGCGGGTGCCAAAGAAACACCAGATAGTGCCCTTGATGTCTTTGGTGCGGGTGATGGTGGGGGGGCCGCCGCCCGGTGTCATGGTGGCAATGCCGCCGCCGTAGAACGAAGCCGTCACCTGTACATCTGGCAACGTCGCCGCCAAGTACACTACATGCCCGCCAAAGCAGAACCCAATCGTTCCGAAGCGCGTGACGCCGAATTCCCGTTTCAGGTAATCAATGGTCGCCTGGATGTCGCTTAGTAATTCATCCGCCTTAGTCATGTCTTTGTATTTACGTCCCAGCTCCATATCCGCCGGCGAATAGCCCACCTCAAACCCCGGCGCGTAGCGTTGATAAATACTAGGGGCGATGGCGATGTATCCCAGTCGGGCAATGCGTTCGGTGACATCGCGAATGTGGGCATTAACCCCGAAAATTTCCTGAATCACGATGATGCCTGGGTATGTGCCGGTTTCGGTCGGTCGGGCCAGATAGCTATCAATCCGCAAGTCTTGGTTCGGCACCTGCACCCATTGGGTTGTGATGTCCATGGCTATCCCTCCGCTTGCCCATGCCCGCTTGTATTGTACCGGAGAAATTACCGTAGAGAGAGAAGGAGCGAGACCGGCATGGATGAGAGCTACTGGCGACAGGGAGCCGACATAAGCCTCACGATCACCGACTTGAATGACCAGGGCGAGGGTGTGGGGCGCTGGCAAGAGCGAGTCGTTTTTGTGCCGGATACTGCGCCAGGGGATCAAGTGCTCGTGCGATTGGTTTGGGTGAAACCAAATTATGCCTACGGGAAATTACAAACTATCTACACGCCTTCACCCCATCGCGTCCAACCCGCTTGTATCGTCGCCAGCGAGTGTGGCGGTTGTCAATGGCAACATATTCGTTACGAGCAGCAATTAGCAGCGAAAAAGCACCAGGTAGAGCAAGCGTTGGTACGGATTGGCGGCATGACAAATCCACTTGTCGCCCCTGTCCA
>JANXAM010000051.1 GCA_025062155.1 Gloeomargarita sp. SKYB120
AAAGTTGGGGATTACACCCTACTTTGCGGACACAGTTAAACTTCCCTATGGTACCTACACATCCCGTGCTTGGTTAGCCAATGCCCACTTTTTCCTAGCTTTTTTCTTCCTGCAGGGTCACTTGTGGCATGCGCTACGGGCGTTGGGATTCGATTTCCGACGAGTAGAGCGGGCTTTAAGTTCGTTGCAGGTTTAGAACGTTAACATTCCTACACGGCAAGGGAGAGGGGAGAACTTTTTATGGTGTTTTTTGAGGTGATTTCATGGCAAAGATTGGTCTGTTTTACGGTACGCAAACGGGCAACACGCAAAACGCCGCAGAGCAAATTCAAAAGGCGCTAGGTGGGCCGTCGGTGGTTGATTTAATTGACATTGCCAATGCTGATGTGGATGATTTTGCCAAGTACGAGTACATCATCATTGGTTGTCCCACCTGGAACATTAGTGAGTTGCAAAGCGATTGGCAGGGCTTCTACGATGAAGGACTAGATTCAGTTGATTTTAGCGGTAAAAAGGTGGCCTATTTTGGTTGCGGTGACCAGGTAGGCTATGCAGACAATTTCCAGGACGCCATTGGCATTTTGGAGGAGATGATTTCATCTCTGGGCGGCAAAACAGTGGGTTACTGGCCAATTGAAGGTTACGAATTCAATGCATCAAAAGCACTGCGAGGGGATAAGTTTGTTGGTCTGGCTTTGGATGAGGACAATCAACCAGAATTGACAGCCAAACGCATCCAAGCCTGGGCAGAACAGTTAAAGCGAGAATTTGGTCTGTAATGGCTTTGTTGGGGGGACGGATAAAGCTAGACTTTGTCCCCCTTCTAACTAGGCCACTTTAGTTTAGCTGGGAGACAATTGGAAAAGCAACAATGGGACTGTGCCCTGCGACCCAAGGGATGACAACTATAGATAACCTAGCCATATCACTATGCTGACACTACTATGCCCACTCGTCATTTGGTTGATGCTAACGGGATTTCTCACCGCCCTCTGTTTTGCATTTACTGATGGGGTGGAATTGCTCCAAAAACTGCATCGTGTTCCCTGTGACCGCTGCTACTACTTTTCGGAAGACCACCGCTTGAAATGCGCAGTACGTCCCTACCAGGCAATGACACCAATGGCGATTGATTGTCCGGATTTTATTGCAACAACACCCCGCCCTTGCCCTGCTAGTAAACGCTCGGAGGCAGGGTTGGTGTAGGATCAGAGGGCAAAGGCTATGGGCTGGGCATGGCAGACGTTTTGACGGTTGAGGGGATTCAAAAGTTGCTGCCCCACCGGTACCCGTTTTTGCTGGTGGACCGCATCGTGGAGTATGTGCCGGGGGAGCGGGCAGTGGGGATCAAAAATGTGACGTTTAATGAGCCGTTTTTCCAAGGGCATTTTCCTGGTCGGCCCTTGATGCCAGGGGTGTTGATTGTGGAAGCGATGGCGCAAGTGGGGGGCATTATTGTGATGCAATTGCCAGAAGCGCAAGGGCATCTGTCCGTATTTGCTGGTATGGATAAGGTGCGGTTTCGTCGGCAGGTCATCCCTGGGGATCAATTAGTCATCGAGGCCCAATTGCTGCGTGTGCGGATGGGACGATTCGGCCAAGTCCAGGGACGTGCTAGGGTCAACGGCGAGTTGGTTGCAGAAGGCGACTTGCTGTTTTCGTTGGTGGATTAATGCCCGATTTGATTCTCTTTTGGCACCGGCGGGATTTGCGCACTGAAGACAGTGTAGGTCTCTATAACGCGCGTTTGCGCACCCCCAAAGTCGTAGGTGTTTTTTGTTTTGACCCGAACATTCTGGGCCGAGACGATATTGCCCCAATACGGGTGTGCTACTTGCGAGAATGCTTAGCTGATTTACAACAACAATACCGGCGAGTGGGAAGTGAATTGTTGATAATGTGGGCTGACCCAACAGAGGCGATTCCCCGCTTGGCGCAGGCCCTAAAAGCCGCTGCAGTTTACTGGCATTGGGATGTGGAACCTTACAGTCAACAACGAGATAAACGGGTGATTCAAGCGCTGAACCAACGGGGCATTGCTCATCAGCAGTTTTGGGATCAACTATTGCATGCGCCGGCTGAAATTGTGACGCAAACGGGTCAACCCTACACGGTCTTCACGCCGTTTTGGAAAAACTGGTCACAACAAGTTAAAGCCAAACCCTATCCCCCCCTTCAGGACTGTATGGGTCTTACGGACGATGAACGTCAAATTGCTCAGGAAGCCGGCGCGATTCCTTTACCTACCGTGGAACAATTGGGCTTTTCTTGGTCAGGAACGTTGGATTATCCGATTGGGACAGCCGGAGCGAAAGGGTTACTCGCAGAATTTGGGCGTTCAGCAATTTATGCCTATCAAGAACAGCGCAATTTTCCCGCCATAGCCGGTACGTCCCGTCTGAGTGCAGCGTTAAAGTTTGGCGTCATTGGTATTCGGACGATTTGGCAATTTACTCAGGATTGTTTACGGGATTTTCCGGGCAATGAATCGGTGATAACTTGGCAACAAGAACTGGCTTGGCGCGAGTTTTACCAACACGGTATGTATCACTTTCCCCACCTGGAAACTCATAGCTACCGTGCTAAATTTGATGCGTTTCCTTGGGAGAATAACGAAACGTATTTCCAAGCCTGGTGTGCTGGGGAAACAGGTTATCCGATTGTTGATGCTGCGATGCGCCAGTTGAACCAAACGGGCTGGATGCATAATCGTTGCCGCATGATCGTTGCGAGTTTTTTGACCAAGGACCTGTTGATTGATTGGCGCTGGGGCGAACGGTATTTTATGCAGAAGTTAATTGACGGGGACCTAAGTGCCAATAATGGCGGCTGGCAATGGAGCGCTTCGGTGGGCATGGACCCACGCCCGTTGCGTATTTTTAATCCCAATACCCAGGCGGCGAAATTTGACCCCGAGGCGGAATACATCTATGCTTGGGTGCCGGAGTTACGCTCTGTCGAGATCGCCCAAGTTTTGAGTAATCAGATGACTCCTCTAGAGCGGCGCTCCCTGGGGTACCCAGAACCGATCGTTGACCATGCTAAACAACAGCGACGATTCCAACAGAAATACCAGGCCCTGAGTAGAACCACCGCGAAAGAGATGGGAACGGTATAATATTCGTCACGCTGGAGAGATGGCCGAGTGGTCGAAGGCGCAGCACTGGAAATGCTGTGTGGGGCAACTCACCGTGGGTTCGAATCCCACTCTCTCCGTTGCGCCCATTAAGTCGCAGTCCCGCTGTTGGTTTTGGCTATCACGCACTGGCGCCACTCCACCGCTCCAGCGACCGGTACTGAATGGCTTCTTGGACATCTGCCCAATCCAAGTAGGGACTGGTTTTGCCCTTGAGGTCGGCAATCGTGCGGGCGACTTTCAACAACCGGTCCATCCCCCGCGCCGAGAGTCCCAACCGGCGAATCACCTGCTCCAAACGGGTCATATCCTGCGGGTTTAATTGACACCAGCGGCGAATGTGCACCGGTTGCATCTGGGCGTTGCACTGGATCGGCGACCGTTCCCCAAACCGCTCCCGCGCCAGTTGCCGCGCCTTTTGCACCCGCGCGCGCACGGTTGCCGAATCTTCTCCCGTCGGTTGTTGCACCATTTCCTCTGGCTTCAAGCGCCCCACTTGCACCTGCAGGTCTATCCGGTCCAGCAACGGCCCTGACAATTTGCCCCAGTACTGCTGGCGCTGGTGGGGGGTACAGGTGCAAGGCTGCACCGGGTCACCGTAATACCCGCAGGGACAGGGGTTGGTGGAGGCCACCAGGGTAAACCGCGCTGGAAAGGTCACTGTCTGGCGCGCTCGGGACACGGTCACCCGCCCGTCCTCCAAAGGCTGGCGCAAAAACTCCAGCACGTCCCGCTTGAATTCGGTCAGCTCGTCGCAGTACAGGATGCCATGATGGGCCAGGGACACTTCCCCTGGTTTGGGGATGCTGCCGCCACCGACGAGAGCCGGTCCCGACGCGGAATGGTGCGGACTCCGAAAGGGGCGTTGATTCACCAAAGCCCCCCGCTCCGGCAACAAACCCGCCACCGAGTAGATCTGGGTAACCTCCAGCGCTTCCTGCAAGGTCATGGGCGGGAGAATCCCGGGCAATCGCCGCGCCAGCATGGTCTTGCCACTTCCAGGCGGTCCTACCAGTAGCAGGTTGTGGCCTCCAGCAGCGGCAATTTCCAAGGCCCGCCGCGCGAGATGTTGGCCCTTGACATCCCGCAAATCCAGCCATGTCTGGTCGTTCGGGCGTTGAAGTTCCTGCCAGGGGTCTACCCGCACGGGTTGCCACTGCTCCGGCGACTGCAGCAGCTTCACGACTTCCTGGAGATGCTCACAACCATATACCTGTAACTCCTGAATCAAGGCAGCTTCCCGCGCGTTGGCCATTGGCACCACCAGGCGCGTGATGCCCAACCGATGAGCCGTTGCAGCAATGGGCAATACTCCCGTTACGCCCCGCAGCGACCCATCCAGCGACAACTCCCCTAAAAACAGCGTGCTCGCAATCGCATCGGCATCCACGCGTGCTTGTCCCGATGCCAGCAAAATGGCAACGGCCATGGGTAGGTCAAACCCTGGGCCTTCCTTGCGCAGGTCAGCTGGGGTGAGATTCACCACCACCTTGCGCTGGGGCACGGCAAACCCAGCATTCTTTAGCGCCACCCGCACCCGTTCCCGCGCTTCTTGCACTGCACTGTCTGGCAATCCCACCACAACAAACCCTGGTAGCCCAGGGGCGATGTCCACCTCAACGCCAACCCGAATTGCCTCAATCCCCAGCAGGGCAGCGCTCCAGACGCGCGTGTGCATCGTTTACCCCGTGCTTTTCCCTCCAGTGTAATCTGGGCGCAGTACACTAGGAGAGCGGGAGCGGGGAGACGCAAGGTGGCCCAATGGGATGTCATCGTTATCGGAGCTGGGATTGGGGGCTTGGTCGCTGCCACCCAGTTGGCTCGCCGGGGCGCTAGCGTTTTGGTGCTGGAGAAATATCTCATCCCTGGTGGGAGCGCCGGTTATTTTGAGCGCAATGGCTACCGGTTTGACGTAGGCGCTTCCATGATTTTTGGGTTGGGCACCCAGGGCACCACCAACCTGCTCACGCGGGCCTTGGTGGCGGTGGACCAAAAGCTGGAGGCGATTCCCGACCCCGTGCAGGTGCATTACCATTTGCCGGGAGGCCGACAGGTGCGGGTGCATCGGGATTATGAACAGTTTTTGGCGGAATTGACCCAGCTTTTCCCCCATGAAAAAAGCGGTATCCGCCGCTTTTATGACGAGTGCTGGCGCGTGTTTCACTATCTCAATTCCATCGAACTGTTATCTTTGGAAGAACCCCGTTATCTGTTCCGGGTTTTCGTGCAAAATCCAGGCGCTTGCCTGGGTTTGGCCCGCTACTTGCCTTGGAATGTCGGTCCCCTTGCCCGCAAGTACCTCCGCGACCCCGAACTGCTGAAATTTATTGACCTGGAGTGTTATATCTGGTCGGTGGTGCCGGCGGATTTAACACCGCTGATCAACGCGGGCATGGTGTTTTCCGACCGGCATTACGGGGGGATTCACTATCCGAAAGGGGGTGTGGGTCAAATCGCGCAAAAACTAGTGGCGGGCCTGCAAAGATACGGCGGTGTCATTCATTACCAGAGCCGTGTGACTCGCATTGTCTTGGAAAAAGGGAAGGCCGTTGGCGTCGAACTGGCTAGCGGCCAATGTTACCGCGCCAGACGAGTGATTTCCAATGCCACTCGCTGGGACACCTTCGGTGGCTTGTTGCCGGACGTTCCCCCCGCCGAGCAGCGCTGGCGCCGCCGTTATCAGCCATCTCCCAGTTTTTTGAGCTTGCATCTGGGCGTCAAAGCCACTGCCATTCCCACGGCCACGGCCTGTCATCACGTGCTACTGGAAGATTGGGGGTCCATGACCGACCCTTACCAAACTCTGTTTGTCTCGATTCCCACCGTGCTAGACCCGGACTTGGCCCCGCCGGGCTATCACATCGTCCATGCGTTTACCCCCTGCTGGCTGTCGGATTGGGCGCATTTATCCCCCAAGGAATACGAGCGTCAGAAGGAAGCGAAAGCCGGCCAAGTGATTGAGCGCTTGATGCGGCTGTTCCCCCGGTTGGATCAGGATTTGGACTACATGGAGGTGGGCACGCCCCGCACTCACCGCCGCTTTCTAGGACGCAAGGATGGCACCTACGGCCCAATGCCCCGGCGCGTTTTACCTGGACTGCTTCCCATGCCCCTCAACCGCACCTGTATTCCTGGCCTGTACTGCGTAGGCGATAGCACCTTTCCGGGCCAAGGTCTCAACGCAGTGGCGTTTTCCGGCTTCGCCTGCGCCCATCGGGTGGCTGCTGATCTAGGCCTTTAAGAAATGTTGCAAGATTGTGAATTTTTCGTTAACTTGTTAGCAGGAAGGTTTTGGGAGCAACGGCGATGGAAAATCAGGAGCGGAATTTGTGGAACTGGGGGTTTACGGCTGGAGCAGAGAACTGGAACGGTCGGCTGGCGATGCTGGGGTTTGTATCAGCCCTGGTGATAGAAGCGCTTAGCGGCCAAGGTGTGTTGCATTTCTTGGGATTGTTGTGATGGCGATTTTTGGTCTTGGCAAAAAACTGGTGATGCCCCGACCAGAGGAAGCGCTGCCTGGTCGGGCAACTCCCATGCCCGTGCCGGAGAGGCATTACGTCAATGGCAATCCCCTGAAACCGCCCTATCCTGACGGTCTGGAGCTGGCGATGTTTGGCATGGGGTGTTTTTGGGGGGCTGAGCGTAAGTTCTGGCAATTGCCAGGCGTGTATGTAACGGCAGTTGGGTATGCTGGCGGTTACACGCCCAACCCTACTTATCAGGAGGTTTGCACAGGTCTGACGGGCCACAACGAGGTAGTGCGGGTGGTGTTTGACCCCCGCCAGGTCAGTTACGCCACCTTACTGAAAATCTTTTGGGAGAATCACGACCCAACTCAAGGAATGCGCCAGGGTAATGACGTGGGCACCCAGTACCGTTCGGGAATTTACGTCTATTCCCCAGAGCAGCGGCGCTTAGCTGAACGGTCGCGCGACCTGTATCAGCAGGTATTGCAAGCTGCTGGGTATGGCCCAATTACCACCGAAATCCTGGAAGCCCCCGAGTTTTACTACGCTGAAGCCTATCATCAGCAGTACTTAGCCAAAAATCCCGGCGGCTATTGCGGGCTAGGGGGTACAGGCATTCCCTTTCCCGTTGAACAACTAGCCTTGGCTGGCGAGTAGGCTAAAATAAAGCGTTAGCGGCTCAGTAGCTCAGCGGTAGAGCAGGGGACTCATAAGCCCTTGGTCGTGTGTTCAAATCACACCTGAGCCATAGGTATACAATTGTACAATCCAGAATTATCTGACACCAATCCAAAATTGATGTCCACGTCAAGTTCCCTGTGGGAGTATCTCGCCTGGGTCATGAGTCCCCCGCTCCTTTCACCCATCCCTCAGCACATTGCTCTTAGCCACTCCACGAAGGCAGTTACCCACCTTCCGAGCGGGAAGATGGCTGCACCGAGTGTGTCTTTCCACCAACCTAGTACACACTATGCCCATCTGTCAATAAAGACAGATAGACACAGTGACTACCTTTCCCATAAAATGGGAGACACCAAACCACACGTGGTTTTTAGAGATGAGCACCTACGAAGGGGTTTACGAAAACTCCCACCAGGAAACCCAGTGGTCCGCCGATGAGCGCCAGCGATTCGCTGACCTCATTGACCGCCTGATGGTAGTGGATGAGAACGGACGCAAGATGAGTCAGGACAGCTTCGGCGCTATCTTTGGGGTGCGGGGTAGCACCGTCCAAGCGTGGGAGAAGGGTAGTATCCCGGAAACCCTGAAGTTGAAGAGAATCGCCAGCTACATTGGCTGGACCCTGGATGATATGGTTTTCTACCTGAAAACAGGCAAAGAACCGAGCCAAAACCAGGTAGAGCGCATGATTTCTGAGATTTACACACTTCCCCGACGTTCAGTAGCAAGGGTGATAGAAGCCGCTGGCCGCTATCTGGCCGAGTGCCAAATGTGACCAACCCAAACAGACTTGCCAGCGAACTGTATCACTAGCATTGTGACCAAGAAACCCAAAACTTCGACTACAACGGACTTTTGGGCGAACTGTATCATTTGTATCATCTGTATCATGCAAAAAAGGGCTTTTTGTATCACTGCTATACCAAATAAGCAAATTCTATCAATCTGCAACAAAAATTTACATTTAGGAGTCCAGCCATGAGCCAGCAGTGCCCTCGATGCGGCGCGAGATTAAAGGTCAGCCCCAAAGGCGAAGCCTACTGTCCCATGCCTAATTGCCGGTGGCCCAGGGCCGTTCCCAGTTCCAGCGGCATTCGTATTCCGCAGCTTCGACTTCCTTCGCGAAAACAGCTAATCGGCAGCGCTGCTGGAGCTACTGCCATTGCTCTGGGGTTAGGCTACCTAGCCTGGGAGCGGCTTCCACCTTTTCAGGGCGGGCGGTGTACCCGCACCGAGGCACGCCTGTTAGAACAGAAGCTAAAGCCCATTTACGAAAAATTCGTGGACCAGGTACGTGTTGCCAGTGCCACCAGCCGGATTGCTCTCCCCCCACAAATATCGGCTTTACAAGAGACGCAACGACAGCTTAACAGCGAGAAGTGGCCTGAATGTGCGAAGCACGCCATTGAAAGGCTTAACGAAGGGATGAGTGAGACAATCAATGGATTTTTGAGCTTTGCCGCCAACGAACCAGATTTGTTAGTCCAGATCCACATCAACAGAGGGCAGGCGCTCCTCAGTTCTTTCCGCACTGGTTACTTTGCCCTGGTGGAAGGGCGCAAATACAGAGTCGAAGACGGTTCCGCTTTGGAAGAAACCCTCAGAGAAATGGAGCAGGGACTAAAGCAGCAGAAGTAGTGGCGGCGCAGGTTGGAACCGATAGATTAGGCCCAGCCAGTGGCCTGATTGATAAGTTTTGCTTAGCCCCCAACTCTCGAAATTTTTACAGCAGGCGTTTCAAATTCTCCAAAAGTGCGAAACACCCTTCCAAGTTTGGTGCAGTACACGCCAGAGCTGGAAACGCCCGCCAGCAAGCCGTTTCAGTTCTTCCCGCTTCTTCCCACTTCTTCCAGGTTGGATCCAAATTCAAATGAAACGGTACAACGGTTCTACTGCGTACCACTACGGTTGAATGTCCATCAGCCGTACCCCGCCGCCACTTCCTTGAGTGTGTCCAGGTCAATCTGTATCAGGTCCTTGCGCAGCGCCCAGATGGCCGCATCCCGCAGCAACATGTCTAACCGCCGGTCTTTTCTCGCAGCAGCTTCAGCGTCTCCTTGCGCGTCAAGTTTGACGGCGACGGCAAGCGGAGAATCTGCGCCTCCCAAATGCCCACCGCCTGCTCAAACTCAACCGGATTCAGCACGCCCATGCGAAACTGGGCCAGAAACCGGTTCTTAACTTGCTCATCCCGGTTGATCACAACATCGAGCCGGTCGGTG
>JANXAM010000052.1 GCA_025062155.1 Gloeomargarita sp. SKYB120
GTTTGACGTGAATGCCGTGCAGGAAGTGCGGGCCGACAGCGATACAGCAACAACACCTGACAATTCACTGGGCAATTAATTGATTCATTGCGGTTTGATCAAAGCAGCGACAGCAGGGGCAATTTCTTTAATCAACGGTGCGAAAATAACGGCTGCGGCTGCGGCAATGATAACCGTTCGACTAATTGCGAGGTTGTCTCGGGACAGTTGGAGAAATCGCTCTTCCCATTTATCCACTCGTTGCACGGTCGCCCTGATATCTGTTTCTAACTGGTCGAGCCGTGCTTCGATTCGGTCGAGCCGGGTGAGGACTTGGGTCTGAAAGTCTTGGGGTGATAATTCGGGTGGCATGGACCTGGCACCTATCCTGAACCGTTGGTGCTTTCAGCCGCCAGCGCCGCCAACCGCTCCTGTTGGTCTTTCACGATGCAGGCTTCGATAATTGGGTCCAGTTCGCCTTCAAGAACGCTGCTAAGGTCAAAGTTTTGGTTCAACCGGTGGTCGGTCACGCGGTTGTCTTTGTAGTTATAGGTGCGAATTTTTTCTGAGCGCGCGCCAGTCCCCACCTGCGAACGCCGTAAAGAACTTACGGATTCCTGCTGGGCTTTCAATTGCATGTCGTAAAGCTTAGCACGCAGCAGTTGTAACGCCCGCTCCTTGTTCTTGTGCTGGCTGCGTTCTTCTTGGCAATGAATATGAATCCCGGTAGGTTTGTGGAATAAATGCACCGCCGTTTCCACCTTGTTGACGTTTTGGCCACCAGCGCCACCGGAACGCGCCGTGACAATCTCAATGTCGTTAGGGTTGATTTCCACCGTCACTTCGTCCACTTCCGGCATGACGGCGACAGTCGCCGTTGACGTGTGGACGCGCCCTGCCGCTTCGGTCACAGGAACCCGTTGGACGCGATGGGTGCCAGCTTCAAATTTCAACTTGCTATACACGCGGTCACCTTCAATTTCCAGCACCACTTCCTTGAAGCCCCCTGCTTCCGCCGGCGATTCGCTCACTAGTCGCACTCGCCATCCCTGGCGCTCGGCATACCGGGTGTACATGCGCATCAAATCGCCCGCCCAAATGCCTGCTTCGTCCCCACCAGCGCCGGCGCGAATTTCCAGCATGATGTTTTTTTCGTCGTTGGGGTCTTGGGGAAGCAGCAAAATTTTCAATTCCTGTTCCAGTTGGGCCAGGCGCTGGCTGAGGGCTTCCACTTCCTGCTGGGCGATGGCTTGAAATTCCGGGTCGCGGGCCGATTCGCGATAAAGTTGCTGCGCGTCCAGGAGTTCCCGCTGGGTGGCTTTCCAGGCGTTAAAGGTGCTGACAATGGGTTCCATCGTCGCCCGCGCCTTGCTGATGCGTTGCAATTCCTGGGGGTCGCTCACCACTGCCGGGTCAGCCAATTGCCGGTCGAGGTCCTGGTAGGTGCTTTCAATCGCCTTGAGTTTTTCCAGCAGGTACGCTTCCGCCATAGGATGGAACTACCGATGAACGCCCAATTATTTTAACGCAATGGATGGGGAGCGCTTCGCCGTCGTGATGACCGCCGATGGTAGTCCCACCATTCAGGATTTAACCCATCCCCAGCGGGAATGGATGCATCACCGGGGCGGGGCCTACCAGGAAACCCAATACATCTACGGCGAGGCGATCCGGGCAGTGTTAGCCAGATGTACGCATCCCCGCTTTTTAGTGGTGGGGTTGGGATTGGGCTATATCGAAATCCTCATTGCCTGCGAGTGGTTAAAAATCTCCCGCGCTGATACCTGTCGGATTCTTAGCTTTGAAGCCGACGAACACTGGCGAACCAACTTTCAACAATGGTGCCAGGGCCAGCCCACTGAACTCGACGCCATTTACCAGCTACGGGATCAAAAATTTCAGCAAGACTATCCCCAACAAATGCGCCATGCGCCGGCGTGGTTACAACAATTTTTAGAACTGCATGGTCAATTGGATAGGCTCCCCCAGTGGCAAGGGCAAATTCACGGGATTTTGTACGATGCCTACAGCGCCAAAACATCGCCGGATTTATGGCAAGAAACCTTTTTGGCGGCATTGATTCAGCACTATGCAGCATCGCCCTGTTTGTTTGTAACCTACGCCAGCACCGGTAGCCTGAAACGAGCCTTGACCGCTTGTGGTTTTACCCTGCACCAGCGAGCGGGATTTGCGGGCAAAAAAGCATCCACCTGGGCAACCAGAGGCTGGGAGTTGCAAGGCTAAAATACAACCAAAACAAACGCGGCTGGGGGGAAGGCGATGGCCGAACAGCAAGGGGAATTACTCCTGACACCAGAGGCGGTGCAACAACGGATGCAACAACTGCGGGAATTGCTGCAAAAAGCCGCCCATGCCTACTACGTTCTGGACAACCCCATCATGCCCGATGAGGTCTATGACCAGCTTTACCGGGAATTGCTGGCACTGGAAGCACAACACCCCGAATGGATTACCCCTGATAGTCCCACCCAGCGCGTTGGCGACCAGCCCAGCCAGGGATTCCCCAGCGTGACCCATCCCACCCCCCTGTACAGCCTGGACAATGCCTTTGAGCTAGCCGATATGCAGGCGTGGGAGGAACGCTGGCGCAAACTCTGGCCCGATGACCTGCCGGACGATCTCTACGTGTGTGAATTGAAAATTGACGGGCTGGCTTTGAATCTCTACTACGAACGGGGCCTGCTGGTGTGGGGCGCAACCCGCGGCGATGGGGTCACCGGCGAAGATATTACGGCCAATGTCCGCACCATTCGCACCATCCCCTTGCGCTTGCAGACCAACGACCCGCCGGAAGGGGTGGAAATTCGCGGCGAAGCCTTTTTACCCCTGCCCATCTTTGAGGAACTCAATCGCCAGCGCCAGGCCCAGGGCGAACAGACGTTTGCCAATCCCCGTAACGCCGCTGCCGGCACCTTGCGTCAACTCGACCCCCGCATCGTAGCGCAACGGCGCTTGGATTTCTTTGCCTATGGGGTCGGTCAAGGGGTGGACCTGCCTACGCAAAAAGACGTCCTATTACAACTGGCCGCCTGGGGGTTTCGCATCAATCCCCACTTCCAGGTGTGTCGGGACCTGGCGGCTGTACAGGCGTATTACCAAACCTGGGTGGAGCAACGTTCACAATTGCCCTATGGCACCGATGGGGTGGTGGTCAAAATCAATCACCTGGCGATGCAAGCCCAGCTCGGGTACACCCAAAAATCGCCCCGCTGGGCCATTGCCTGGAAATTTCCCGCAGAGACGGCGGTAGCGACGCTCACCGGGGTGACGGTGCAGGTGGGACGGACAGGCACCCTAACGCCAGTGGCGGAACTGACGCCCGTGCGCTTGGCTGGCACCCAGGTCACCCGCGCGACCCTGCACAATGCCCAGCGGATCCAGGAGTTGGATATTCACATCGGCGACCGGGTGGTGGTGCGCAAGGCGGGAGACATTATCCCAGAAGTGGTGGAGGTTTTGACAGCATTACGCCCCCCCGACGCCGAACCGTACCGGTTTCCCACCCATTGCCCTGAATGCGGCGAACCCGTGGTGCAAGCGCCCGATGAAGCCGCCACCCGCTGCGTCAATCCCCACTGCCCTGGCATCATTCGCGAGCAGGTCCAGCACTGGGCCAGCCGGGATGCTTTGGACATTCGCGGGCTAGGGGAAAAAGTCGCGCAACAACTGGTCGCCCAAGGCTGGGTGCAAACGGTAGCGGATTTGTATCGCTTGACCGTTGAACAGTTGCAGTCGCTCGCGGGCTGGGGGGAAAAATCGGCCCGTAATCTGGTGGCTGCGATTGACCAGTCCCGCAGGCAACCGTGGCCGCGCGTGTTGTATGGGTTGGGGATTCGCCATGTGGGGGTGGGCACGGCGGAGTTATTGGCATCGCATTTCCCTAGCGCTGAAGCCCTGCAGCAGGCGACGGTCGCGGAACTGTGCGCCATCAATGGCATTGGTCCGGAAATTGCCCAGGCGGTGCATGATTGGTTTCACGACCCCGACCACCAAGCCCTGCTAGAGCAATTGCGCCAGGCGGGTTTGCAGTTGCACTACACACCGGCGACTTCCCAGACCGGCGGCCCCCTAGCTGGCAAAGTGTTGGTTTTGACAGGCAAACTGCCCCATTTGACCCGCCACCAGGCCAAGGCGCTCATCGAACGGGCAGGGGGCAAAGTCGCCAGTAGTGTATCCAGTCGTACCGATTACGTCGTCGTGGGCGAGGATGCAGGTGCTAAGCTGGAAAAAGCGAGGGAGTTGGGCATTCCGTTACTCAGCGAAACCGACTTGCTGGCGCTGGTTGGCGAGGGGTAAGTTGTGGTCGCCGGTTACACCCTAATTCTCGTGATTCTGGTCTTGGGCGGGCTGATTGCAGCGCTGGGAGACCGGATCGGCACGCGGGTGGGAAAGGCGCGGTTAAGCCTGTTCAAGTTGCGGCCCCGCACGACAGCCGTACTCGTCACCATCGCCACTGGGGGGGTCATTTCGGCCACGACGCTGGGGATTCTGCTAGCAGCGGACCAGCAATTGCGGGATGGCTTGTTTCGGCTCGATCAAATCCAAGCGGACTTGAAACGGGTGCGCAAACAAAAAGACGAAGCCCAAGCGGAACTGGAAGCGGCGCGGCAACAACTGGCTCGCACCCAAGCGGAACTCCAAGCTGCCGACCGGAATGTCAAAGCCATCGAAGCTAAACTCGTCGAAGTCAACCGCAACTATCAACAGGCCTTGGCCAAACTTGCGAGCGCTGAACAGGAATCCCGCGCCTTGGAAGCGCAAATTGCAGAGTTGAAAAAAGACCGCGCCCAGCTACAGGCGCAACTGCAACAAGCCCAAACCCAAGTCGCTCAGGCCAGGGCTCAAGCGGAACGCCTGCGCCGCCAGGGCCAGCAATTGCAAGCCCAGATTGCTCAACTGGAACAAGTGCGTGGCCGGTTGGAGCAGGAAATCGGGCAACTGCGCCAAGGGAATGTGGTCATCCGGCGGGAGCAAGTCTTGGCAACTGCCACCGTGCGGGCGATTAACGATAGGGATTTGGCGCGGCAAGCCGTGCAACAAACCCTGCAGGAAGCGAGTCGGGTGGCGGGCTGCCTGAGTCGTCGCCAGGGACCACTCGAAACCTGTCTCCATTCCCCGCAAGCAGGCAATCCCTATGCCCCACGCATTCGCATCAGTAGCGCAGAGTTCAATAATTTGGTCAATACCCTAAGCACAGGGCGGGATTACGTGGTGCGAGTGTTAGCAGCGGCCAATTACTCCAGCGGCGAACCGGAAGTGGAGGTGTTTACCGATGTTACCCCCAACCGGTTGATCTTTCCTGCCGGAGCGGTGGTGGCCCAGATTCCCATTGACCTGGACAACAGCGACGAGGTGGCGATTTTTAACCAGTTGGACCGCTTGTTTCTCGCGTCAAACGTCCGCGCCCGACAAAGCGGTATCTTGGCTGACCCGCTCACCAACAAAGTGGGTTCCTTCAGCCAGGTGGCGCTGGTGCAGTTCGTGGAGCAGTTGCAAAATCTCAAGGGTGTGGTGTACGTGCAATCGGTGACGCGCCGCCCCATCTACACCGCTGGTCCCCTGGACATCCAACTGGTGGCGGTTCAAAACGGGCAAATTATCCTGCGCTCGAGTTGACCCCTACTGGCACGGCACAACAACCGTGCGTCCTTGCAATTGAATTTGGGGTACCGGCGGCGGCACAGCGATAAATACAGTGGGTGTGGTCAGCGCCTGGGTCACCAGACAATTCGGGCCAGGCACCGACTCGGTGTAGTGCAGTCGCCAGTAGGTGCCCTGGTTATCGGTCACCGACTCCAGGCGGTCAATGCGCAACCCGTAACCGCCCGTAGGTCGAGAACCAATGGTGAACCCCACAACCGCTTGTCGGCGAAAATTGATAGGGGGGGCCGCAGGCCGTTGCAGGTTCAGGTCGAAGACCCGGCTGCGTTGCCAAAACCGCTGCCAAGACCTGCTATCGGTAAAGACCAGCACCTGGGGTCTAGGCACGAACTGACGCTCCAGCGGCGTTGGCCCCAAATCGAGCACTTGAAACGGAATGGGCGTTGTCATGGTTAGTGCTGGCGAGTGAAACGCTAGGCAGCCACTGAGTAGGCAAACGACCCAGGTCAAAACTTTTCGCAGGGGTGGGTGAATGGGTTGCATTGGCGCACCTCGTGGGATAGAGAAAAGTCGTTCGCTGTTGCTGTTGACCGTTCCCTGTCCTCTGAGTTCCTTAAGCAGCGCCCCGCGCCAGAGCCATGGCCCGTCGGACAGCGGCCTCCGCGTTGATCACCCCGTGCCCGTAGAAGGGGTCGTAGCCCGGCGCGCCCTGGTCATAGGCAGTTTGGGACAGGATACTGCGCACTTGGGTGGCCGTCAGCCAGGGATTGACACTCCACAGCAGGGAAGCCACACCTGTGACGTGCGGCGTTGCCGCCGAGGTGCCGTTGAGGTAAATCTAGCCGAACCGGATGACACCGTTGCTCTGCCAGGCCCCGGTAGCAATCACCTCCGAAGGAGCCATCACCGTCAAGCCAGCGCCGTACGTGGATGAGTTCCACGCGTTCTGTTTGCTAAGGTGGAGATATTCACGGTAATCCCTGAGTGATTCAGGCGGTAAAACAAGGCTCTCGTGCTGGTTAAGCGTTGGTCGAAGATCTAAGTCAGCCAGATTTTGAAAAAGAGTTGGGAGTTGAGCACCGGGTAGTCACAAGGGCTGAGTTGCTTGAGCAGGGACTTGACAAGACTTGCAAAAGATGCCATGGTAAGCTGTTTTTTTCTATCGTCTTAGGGGAAGAATATACAACATTCTTTTCCTTTTTCCTAGTCCCTTAAACTGGCGTTCAACACTTCTGGGTTTATGCCAAGAATCTGAAAGCCATGCAGAAAACTGATAATTCCAAAAATAATTTTGCTTTCCAAGTCTCGAATCTCTATTCCTCCAGGATAAACAAGAAAACTCTCAGTAGCTCATCTGCGAAAAACCTGTGTGTAAGCTTTGTATTTGTTCCTATCTAATACATCTGACGCGTATTTCAGGCAGCCATCAAAATTGAATTGAATTCTACCTGTTACGTCTTCGTTAATTGGCCTAAAAATTGTGCTTCAGCCACCCCAACATGGATAAGGTGATTGGAGATAACATTTTGACTTACGAAGTGGAGAACAACCTTTGCACCTGCAGTAAGTGGCAACTAAGTTTCACCAGAAATGATTTTTTCTATACGGTTGTTGCGAAATGTTTCCACCCTTTCTGTAAATGATCCAGCGATTTCAAAGGCATCTTTAATAGTCTTCATAGCTTTGTACTCGAATGACAGTAGGTCTCGGCATCTGCTTTGCCAAAAAGTTTCTCAGTCACTTCCACGCTACCATATCCTCAACTGCAACTGCACTAGCAAATACAGGACGTAATACACGGTACGACTTGCACAAGCATTTCACCTGTTTCCAGAACGTCTCCCACCTGAACCCAACGCTGCCGGTTGGTGTAGCCATAGATTGGGCCAGCGCCGTTTACTAATCCCACCCATGTTTCGGCATCCGATAGGGCCATAGTTGACGAGAGGGATTGGATTTTTCCCGTTGCGGTGATGGCCTGAACTGAGGTTGATTCACAAACTGGCACTGCGCCCACGAGGACTTCGGTCTCGGCCAGTTTGACTAGGGATTTGCTGTAACTGCGCTGGGGAATGGTGCATTGCCACACCCGTCCCCGATTGCTCAGTAACCAGACCGTTTGCTCTGGCTGCCATATCCCCACCGCCAGCACGGCGTCGTCTGCTGGAAATCCCCATTCCCCTTGCCACACATCACGAGTCGTCATGACCGTGCTGCATCCCCCCTGACTGATGAACCACAGGGCTTCTGCTTCTGGGGAAATCAAGACTGGCAATAACCCGGCATCCCAGTCCAATCCATCTGTAAGCCAATCGCGTCCAGGGTCAGCGCTGGCAAAATCCTGAAGGGTCAACACCTGCACACCCCCCCGGCGCCCAAACATCAACAGTCGCTGCTCCGGCTGCAATATCCCCTGCCAGATCAGAGGGTCTTCGGGAAGGGCTGCGAGTTGCAATGACAATTGTCGGGACCCAGCCACAGAGACTCGTCGCCAAAAGCCGCTGGCGCTGAGTTGGACGGTGAGGGGTTGTTGGGGTGAGGACGGCCTTGGAGCAATACGGGTGCGCCGGGGCTGGCTCCCAAACTGCTTCTGCAATTGCCGCAGTTGTTTCTTCAGTTCCCTCAGGCGCTCGTTGCGGTCCTGTTGCAAGTGAGCCAGGCGCTGTTGCTGTTGTTGCAGTTGCTGGAGTTGCGCGGCAAGGGCGTCGGCTTCCAAACGAGTCAACCGTTTCAGGGGGGTGGATAACACGGTCTCGGCCTGGTTAGCGGTTAAAGCGAGCTGGTGCATCAAGGCTTGCCGGGCCTGGTCGAGGTCGTCCGCCTGGCGCAAAA
>JANXAM010000053.1 GCA_025062155.1 Gloeomargarita sp. SKYB120
AGGTCTTTCAGCTTATGACTATGGCCTTTTTGATAGCCTTCCTTGGGGTGAACGTCGCCGGTTTCTGACCATTGTCTTAGCCAGTGCTGTACCGTTCGATAGCTGACGTTCAGGAACCGACTGACTTCCATGATATAGCTAAGCCATCTCTGCTTGTCAGTTTTGGAGTCGCAGGGCCCAGCCCCGCCTTGGATTCTCCTAGTATCTCCCTGACAAACTGAAGCAGCTCGGCTATAGTAGCGCCATTCGAGATGGCTTTTACCGCCTTCTTACGCAAATCATAGTTATATGGTCTGGGCATTTTCTCACTCCCTAGTAAAACGCTCATTATATGACAACCTTAAAAAGCTTGGCTATATGACGATTCGTAGAGCGCTTAAAAAGATAGGCTGCTGTATTCTTCTACCGATGCATTGGACAATGCCAGTTTTCAACTGACACTTCATGAGACGGTCAACGGCAGTAAGACGGGTAATATAGCTAAGTCATCTATGCTTGTCATGTCTTGAGTCGCAGGGCGCAGCCCCGTTGTTGGTTTTCACTTTGGCAAACTGAAGTGGCTTAACTATAATCAGCAACGCCACCCCTGCCATCCTCAGCTACAGTTGCCCAATATCCTCGTACCATAAATCTGGGTGACGCTGGATAAATTCCTGCATCAGATTCCGGCATTCCGCCAAGTCTAAATCAATCACTTCTACTCCGTGTTGTTCCATGAATTCTCGCGCGCCCTGAAAGGTTCGTGATTCCCCTACAATCACCCGCCGAATCCCGAATTGCACCACCGCGCCGGCGCATAAATAACAGGGCATCAATGTCGAATACAGGGTGGTATCGCGATAGGAACCAATCCGTCCCGCCCGTCGTAAACAATCAATTTCCGCGTGGGTCACAGGGTCATTCTCTTGCACCCGCCGGTTGCGTCCTGCGCCCACAATTTGCCCTGCTTTCACCAGTACGGAACCAATCGGAATACCGCCTTCAGCGAGTCCCTGGCGCGCCTGGGCAATCGCCGCTTGCATGAATTCATCCATCACCTACCTGCCCTCACCGAATGTCCTGCATTATACGGGTCTAGCGGGGATAACGCTGCATCAGTTGATGCACTTCGGCGGCGTGGTAGGAACTGCGGGTCAAGGGCGACGCCACCACTTGCAAAAAGCCCATTTGTTCACCAATGCGGCGCCACTCGGTAAATTCTTCCGGGGGGACATAGCGGGCCACGGGCAAATGCTTGGGACTCGGTTGCAGGTATTGCCCCAGCGTGAGAATGTCGCAATCCACCTGGCGTAAATCCTGCATCACTTGCACTACCTCTTCCCAGGTTTCCCCCAGTCCCACCATCAGCCCCGATTTGGTGTAGGTACGGGGATAGAGTTGCCGGGCCTTGCGCAACAGCATCAGGCTGCGGTGGTAATCTCCTTGGGGTCGCACGCGCCGGTACAACCGCGGGACAGTCTCCGTGTTGTGGTTGAGCACCTCCGGTTGCGCCGCCAAGATGACCGCCAGGGCCTCCCAGTTGCCGCATAAATCGGGAATCAGGACTTCAATCGTGGTGCCAGGGCAAATTTCCCGCACCTTGTGAATGCAGTTGGCAAATTGTTGCGCTCCTCCATCCGGCAGGTCGTCTCGATTCACCGACGTGATCACCACGTGCCGGAGTCCCAACCGTCGCACCGCTTCCGCTAAACGAGCGGGTTCCTCTGGGTCCGGTGGCAGGGGTTTCTTCACAAACTCAATATCGCAGTAGGGACAGGCGCGGGTGCAGGCCGGCCCCATGATCAAAAACGTTGCCGTGCCCTGGCTAAAGCACTCGCCGATATTCGGGCAAGACGCTTCCTCGCAAACGGTGTTTAGCCGTAGGTCTCGAAGCAGATGCTTGACCTGACCAAAGACTGGCCCTTGTCCTAGGGGGGTGCGCAGCCAATCCGGTTTGCGGGTTCTCACGGGGGATTTCGTCATGAATCCCACTGTAGCAAAGGATAGACTAAGGTGTTAGGGCAACGCTTGGACAGTGCTGTGACTTACTGGCTCATGAAATCCGAACCCCACGTCTACAGCATCGCCGATTTAGAACGAGATAAACGCACGATTTGGGATGGGGTGCGCAATTACCAAGCCCGCAACTTTTTACGGCAAATGCAAGTGGGGGAACGCGCCTTTTTTTATCACTCCAATGCCGACCCGCCAGGCATTGTGGGACTCATGGAAATCACCCAAGTGAATATCATTGACCCAACGCAGTTTGACCCCCAAAGCCCCTACTACGACCCCAAATCATCACCCGCGAATCCCCGCTGGTGGACGGTAGAAGTCGGCTATTTACAAACGTGCCCAGCTCCTATGACGCTGGAGCAACTGCGCCAATCCTACGACCCGCATCAATTTTTGGTTGTTCGTCCTGGCAATCGGTTATCGGTGCTACCGGTCCCGCCAGAAATCGCCCAGGATATTGCCGCCAAAACGGGATTGAGTTTGTAGTTCTCTTCATCTACAATTGCGGCGGGTGTTGGGGAAAATGCCCGTATGCCTCGCCTGGTCAAAACTTTATTGCTCGGACTGGCAGCCTTGTGTGTCACGTGTCTAGGGTTAACGCCTGTCTTCGCCCAGCACGATACGGTGACCGTGCAGCTACTTGCGATTAACGATTTTCACGGAAATTTAGAGCCAGGCAATTTGACACTCGCCTTACCAGATGGCCAACGCCTACCGGCAGGGGGTGCGGAATTCTTGGCGACCCATCTCCAGCAATGGCGGCAAGGACACCGGCACAGCCTATTTGTTTCCGCTGGCGATAATATCGGCGCAACCCCCTTGCTGTCGGCCCTATTTCACGACGAACCCACGATTGAAGCGTTGAATGCGATGGGGTTAGCCGTTAGTGCGGTGGGCAACCATGAATTCGACCGGGGCGTTGACGAACTCCTGCGCTTGCAAAAGGGGGGGTGTCATCCCACCGATGGCTGTCGCGCTGGCGAAACGTTTAAGGGAGCGAAATTCCAATATCTGGCCGCGAATGTGATTGATGAAAAAACCAACCGCCCCATCTTGCCCCCCTACCAAATCTACACGTTTTCCGGCGTAAAAGTGGCCTTTATCGGCATGACCTTGAAAGGGACGCCTCGAATTGTCCCACCTCAAGCTGTGGCCGGACTGCGATTTGAAGACGAAGCCGAAACCCTCAATGCACTAGTTCCCGTCTTAAGGCAACAGGGTGTCCGAGCCATGGTGGCGCTGGTCCATCAAGGGGGATTCACCACCGGCGGTCCGAACGAGTGTCGCCATTTCACTGGCCCGATTGTGGACATCGTCCAGCGCACCGACCGGGAAGTGGATGTGTTCATCACCGGGCATACCCACCGGGCCTACAACTGCGTGGTGGACGGTCGGCTGGTGACTAGCGCGGATGCCTTTGGCCGCATGGTGACGGAAATCAACCTAGTGCTCGACCGCCGGACAAAAGACGTGCGTTCGCTGCGAGCCAATAACCGCATCATTACCCAGGACGTTCCCAAAGCCCCCGCCCTGACCCGTTTGATAGCGCGGTACAAAGTTTTTGCCGACCCGATAGCAAATCGCGTCATCGGGCAAATCACTGCCGATATTCGGCGCCAACCCAGCCCCAGCGGCGAGATGCCCCTAGGAAATCTCATTGCCGACGCCCAGTTGGCCGCCACCCAAGCGCCAGAAACCGGGGGAGCAGTAATTGCCTTCATGAATCCAGGGGGAATTCGTGCGGATTTGACCTACAGCGACGGGGGCCATGTGACCTACGGCCAGGCATTTACCGTGCAGCCCTTCGGGAACCATCTCGTGACCATGACCTTAACAGGGGCGCAGGTCAAGGCGTTGCTGGAACAACAATTTGACAATCCCGCGCCGGGCCAAAACCGGATTTTGCAGGTGTCTCAGGGGTTTCGCTATCGCTGGCGACCAGATAGGCCCCCAGGGCAACGGGTCGTAGACATAACGCTCAACGGCCAACCCCTGATTCCCACCCAAACCTACCGGGTGACGGTCAATGGCTTTTTAGCTGATGGCGGCGATGGATTTACGGTGCTGAAAGAAGGTAAGGAGCGGTTGGTTGGCCCTACCGATATAGCCGCTTTGGAAGCTTACTTCCGCAACCGTTCACCGGTTAGCCCCCCACCCTTGGGACGCATCCAAAACTAGCTATTTTTGTCCTCTCCCGCCTCTAGAGCACTCGCTTCCCGCCTAAATTCCTCTTCAAATTCGCGGGCCGCCTGTTGGAAGCTTTTGACCGTCTTGCCGAGACTGCGGCCAATCTCGGGTAACTTGCGGGGCCCGAAGATTAGGAGCGCAACAATTGCAATCACCCCTAGCTCCGGCAGCCCCATCCCAAAAATGTTCATGGTTTGTCCTCCCAAAAGGAGCTAGCCTGCTTCAACCGCCCCAATCCACCTTGAAACTTTCTAGGAGAATGGACGAGTTGTAAATCTGCAGGATGATCAATAAAAAGATGAAAAATAGACCCATAAAGACCGCCATCAAGGGTGTAGTTCCCCAACCGGGCGCGACTTTCCCATACTCCGAATTAAGCGGGCGCAACAAATCACCCAACCAAGTCCGCATTGCCATAGGCTTTACCCGTCCATCGTTAATCTCCTGTAACATTATAGGAGCAGGCTCACCAGCGTGGAGAGCGACCAATGGAATCTGCAACAGTTTTTATCATTTCCCTAGCGGCGCTGGTCATTGGCATCACTGGCTACGCCATTTACGTCGCGTTTGGCCCGCCCTCGCGGTCACTTGAAGACCCCTTTGAAGACCATGAGGATTGACGTTGCGCTTCCTAGAATATGAAGTAGCCAGGTCGGTAAGGCGGGCATGGGGCGTTCGGGGATTGGGATTGTCACAGCGCAACGGCGGCCAGAACGACCCGTTGGTCAGATTCATGTCTATGACGGTCTTGGCAAAGGCAAATCCCAGGCGGCACTAGGGGTCGTGCTGCGTTCAATTGGGCTGGGGATCAACACGGGCAAGCGAAACCGGGTCCTTCTGCTGCGGTTTCTCAAGGGGCCGGGGCGCGTCTATGACGAAGATGGCGCTATTGAAGCACTTGAACAGGCATTTCCCCATCTGATTGACCAGGTGCGCACGGGGCGAGCGGAGTATTTTGGGCCCGATGAAATCACCCCTTTTGACCGGATGGAAGCTGAACGGGGCTGGCATATCGCCAAGGGCGCGATTCTTTCGGAACTCTACTCGGTGATCGTGCTGGATGAAATCAACCCCGTGCTGGACTTGGGATTGCTCCCTGTTGATGAGGTGGTGGAAACCTTGGCCAAAAAACCGGAATCGCTGGAGATTATTGCGACGGGCCGGGCCGCACCGCGCGAGCTATTAGAAATTGCCGACCTGCATTCTGAAATGCGTCCCCACCATCACCCCACCGCCGAAAAGTACGGCATTACGGGCATCGAAATCTACACCGGCGCGGGCAAAGGCAAATCCACCAGCGCTCTCGGCAAGGCGTTGCAGGCGATTGGGCGAGGGATTCGCTTGGACTTGTCCCACCGGGTGCTCATCCTGCAATGGCTCAAGGGGGGCACGGGCTACACCGAAGACGCAGCGATTCAAGCCCTGCAACACAGTTATCCCAATCTGGTGGACCACCAGCGCTGTGGCCGTGATGCGATTGTCTGGTGGAACGACCGGCAAGAACTCGACTACGTGGAAGCGGAACGGGGCTGGGAAATTGCTCAAGCGGCGATTCTCTCGGGGCTGTACAAAACCATTATTTTGGATGAACTCAATCCCACAGTGGATTTAGAACTCTTGCCCCAGGAGCCTATCATCCAGACGCTGTTGCGCAAGCCCCAGCATACCGAAGTGATCATTACGGGCCGGTGCCGGCAACTCCCCCGCTACTTTGACCTGGCCAGTGTGCATTCCGAGATGGTCAACCACAAGCACTACGCCGAGCGGGGGGTGGACCTCAAGCGGGGGGTGGACTACTAGCGATACAGATCACATCGTTACTGCGCTTTTTCGCCCACAATAGAAGAGTGGAGTTCTGGGCATTCATCCGGGAGTTTTTTATGAAGTTCCTCAATCTGATCGTGGCAGCGGCGGTGAGCGGGCTGGTGGCGTTACCGGTGCGGGCGGAAGATGCGGCGCAAGTGCGGCAATTGTTGAACACCAAGACTTGTACCAATTGTGACCTGCGGGGGGCTGACCTGCGGGGCGCGCGTTTGAGTAATGCCAACTTGCGGGGGTCGGATTTGACGCGGGCAAATCTGCGGGGTGCGGATTTAGTGGGCGCTGACCTGAGCAATACGGACTTGCGGGGTGCTGATTTGCGGGGTGCCAATCTGAGCTATGCCAAGCTGGACGGGGCTGACTTGCGGGGCGCGAATTTGGAAGGGGCTAATCTGCGCGGGACGGAACTAGAAGGTCGGCGGCGCGGCGAATTCGGCGGCTATCCTACGCTGCGTCAGATGGCGGTGCCGCGGCGCTAGGGGATTCTGCCCAGCGTCTTGCTAGGTTCATAAAATCGGCAGGCACCATGATGATGGTCGTGGTGTTGTTTTCTGCGCCGATTTCCGTGAGCATTTGCAGGCGACGGAGTTCCAAAGCTGCGGGGTTTTGGGCGATTTCGCGGGCAGCGTTGGCCAACTGAAGCGACGCTTCTTGCTCAGCCGTAGCCTTGATGAGTCGTGCACGTTTTTCCCGGACGGCTTCAGCTTCCTTGGCCATGGCCCGCTGCATCGAAGGGGGAATTTCCACATCCCGCATCTCTACCCGTTCGATGTCAATACCCCAGGGTTCCGTGATTTCGTCTACGATTTCGCGGATGCGCCAATTCACCTTGTCGCGGTTTTTGAGTACGTCATCCAGTAGGTTTTGTCCGACCACGTTGCGCAGGGTGGTTTGGGCTGCTAGGTACACCGCCTGATGGTAATTCTCCACGCGGTTGATGGCTTTTGCAGGGTCAATGATCCGGTAATAGAGCACGGCATTGACTCGAATCGTGACACTGTCAGCCGTCACGGTCTCCTGGGGTTCCACGTCCACCGTTCGGGTGCGCAGGTCCACTTGAACCTTTTGCTCCACCAGCGGAATGATCCAGTACAGCCCCGGCCCGCGAATACTGTGCAAGCGTCCCAAGCGAAAAATCACGCCCCGCTGGTACTCCCGGTCGAGTTTGAAACCGGATAAAACGATGGCTAACAGAACCGTCAGCGCCGTCAGGCCCCACGGCATGGCTTTATCTCCCGCGCTAAACGCTACAGCTCTAGTCTAAAGTCTAGGCCAGGAATTGCTATACTGCAGGCTGGTTTGGCGGCCACCAACCCATGCAAATTGCCACCTGGAACGTCAATTCGATTCGCACCCGCCTTGGGCATATCCAGACGTGGTTGCAGAAACACCCAGTGGAGATTTTGTGTTTGCAGGAAACCAAAGTCACCGATGACCAATTTCCGACAGAAGCATTTCCGGATTATCACTGCGTGATGGCTGGGCAAAAGGCCTATAACGGCGTTGCCATTTTAACCCGTATTCCTCCCACGCATGTTTCTGTGGGTTTTGCGCCGTTATTGGGCCAGGAATGGACCGGCTATTTAGATGAACAAAAACGGTTAATTCATGTGCAAATACAGGGCCTGGAGATTGTCAATGTCTATGTGCCCAATGGCCAGAGTGTAGGAAGCGACAAATACGATTACAAATTGCGGTGGCTGGCGGCGTTGCACCAATATCTCCAACGGTTGTTGCAGCAAACGTCCCAGGTCTGTGTGTGCGGGGATTGGAATGTGGCCCCGACAGATTTGGATATTTACGACCCCCAGGACAAGCAGGCGCACATCATGGCGTCGCCTTCGGAGCGGGCTGCGTTTCAACAAGTGCTGGCCTTGGATTTCCAAGACAGTTTCCGGTTGTTTTGCCACGAAGGGGGTCACTTTACCTGGTGGGACTACCGAGCAGGTGCGTTTCGCCGCAATCAGGGCTGGCGGATTGACCACATTCTGATTAGCCAACCCCTACGCAGTTGGGCCAAACACTGTTGGATTGACCGGGAACCCCGCGCGTGGCCACAACCGAGCGACCATGTGCCGGTCGTGTTAGAACTGGACTGGCCCCCTACACGATGAAGTGATACGGCTCGGTTTCGTTGGCCATGCGGCTGCGCACGTCGTAGTACAGGTCGGCCAGGGTCAATTGCGCCAGGGTTTGTTGACACCGCTCGCTAACCCGTC
>JANXAM010000054.1 GCA_025062155.1 Gloeomargarita sp. SKYB120
GGCGCTAAACCTGCGGGCCTATGACTTCGTGTCCCAAGAGCTGCGGGCAGCGGAAGACCCCGAATTTGAAACCTTCTATACCAAGAACATCTTGTTGAACGAAGGCATCCGGGCTTGGATGGCCCCCATGGACCAACCGCACGAGAACTTTGTGTTCCCCGAGGAGGTATTGCCCCGTGGAAACGCTCTATAGTCCTGGATTTGTCGTCGGTGGCCGGGATCAGGAGTCCACTGGTTATGCCTGGTGGGCAGGCAATGCCCGGCTCATTGAACTGTCTGGCAAGTTACTGGGGGCGCACGTGGCCCATGCAGGGTTGATCGTCTTCTGGACGGGAGCGATGACCCTGTTTGAACTGGCCCACTTCAACCCCAACCAACCGATGTACGAGCAGGGGTTGATCCTGCTGCCCCACCTGGCGACGTTGGGGTACGGGGTTGGCCCCGGTGGTGAAGTGGTGGATACCACGCCCTACTTTGTGACAGGGGTACTCCACCTCGTCTCTTCAGCGGTGCTGGGCTTTGGCGGCCTGTACCACGCGCTGGTTGGGCCGGATACCCTGGAGCAATCCTTCCCCTTCTTTGGCTACGACTGGCGCGACAAGAACAAGATGACTACCATCCTGGGGATTCACCTGATCCTGCTGGGGTTGGGTGCCCTGTTGCTGGTGGTCAAAGCCATGTTCCTAGGGGGTGTGTATGACACCTGGGCGCCCGGCGGTGGCGATGTGCGGGTGATTACTAACCCAACGCTGGACCCGCGGGTGATTTTTGGCTATGTGCTGCGGTCACCCTTTGGGGGCGCCGGCTCGATTGTGGGGGTGGACAACATGGAAGATGTGATTGGCGGCCACATCTGGGTCGGCTTCCTGTGCATTGCTGGCGGGATTTGGCACATCCTGACCACCCCGTTTGGCTGGGCGCGGCGGGCCTTGATTTGGTCTGGGGAAGCCTACCTGTCCTACAGCCTGGGTGCCCTATCCCTGATGGGCTTCATCGCCTCGTTCATGGTCTGGTACAACAACACGGTCTATCCCAGCGAGTTCTACGGTCCGACGGGGGCAGAAGCATCCCAAGCGCAGGCCCTGACCTTCTTGATTCGGGACCAGAAGCTGGGGGCGAATATTGCATCGGCGCAGGGTCCGACCGGTCTTGGGAAGTACCTGATGCGCTCGCCTACCGGGGAAATCATCTTCGGGGGTGAAACGATGCGGTTCTGGGACTTCCGTGGCCCCTGGTTGGAACCGCTGCGGGGACCGAACGGCTTGGACCTGAACAAGCTGAAAAATGACATTCAACCCTGGCAAGAACGGCGGGCTGCCGAATATATGACCCATGCGCCTCTGGGTTCGATCAACTCGGTGGGTGGGGTGGCGACCGAAATCAACTCGGTGAACTACGTGTCGCCACGAGCCTGGTTGGCCGCCTCCCACTTCATCCTGGCCTTCTTCATGTTGATCGGGCACCTATGGCATGCAGGTCGGGCGCGGGCGGCGGCTGCCGGTTTTGAAAAGGGCATCGACCGCAAAGCCGAGCCAGTGTTCTCGATGAAACCGCTGGACTAGGTTCTTCACTAGCCTTGGTTGAACCCCTGGGGTCGCTCCTGGGGGTTTTTTATTGGGCCGTTGCCGGTAGATGCTCAGCCCAGACGCGCGGGGGACGCGAGCGCCGGATATTGCGCCAGATTTTCGTAGCCGCCAGGCATCCATCCGCCACCGCAATTGCCACCTGGTTGAGACCCTTTTTCAGGTCGCCCACGGCAAAGATGCGAGGGTGAGTGGTCTGGCAAAATTCGTCCGTCACCAGGTTTTCCCCATCCCAGGTCAGTTCAGGAATGTTTTTAAGGTAATGGTTGTAGTACTTCGCACCCATATTGATTAAGCCAGTGGTGCATTCAATGCGGGTGCCATCTACGAATTCCACCCCCTGCAACTGGTGGTTTTCCCCCAGAAAACGGGCAATTGGCGTTTCAATCAGGGGATAGCCGCAGGCTTTCAACCGTGCTTTCATTTCATCGCTGACGGGAAATAACCCGTGGGTTAACACCGTGATATAGGGCGTAAACCAACTGAGCACAAATGCCGCTTCGATTTGGGACTCTTTGCCAGCAATCAGGATGGCCTTCTGGTCCCACATATCAAACCCATCGCAAATCATGCACACGTGCAACGTGTAGCCCGCAAATTCGTAAACATTTTGCATATCGTCTAACTGGGGCAAGATGTCAATAATCCCCGTAGCAGCAATGAGATAGGTTCCCCTAAAGGTGGCAAACTTAGGGTTGGTTTTGCCGATCTTGACCTGCACCTCAAAATGGTCGCCGCAGTCAGTCACCCCGTCCACAAATCCCCGCAGGTAATCGGCTCCCCAGTGCAGGGCCATGTTAGTGGCGTGACGGAGAACTTCCCGTCCTGGTGTAGTCGGGTCTAAACCCACATAATTGCGCAATTCTTGCATCCACAGGGAGCGCCCTTTGCCCTTTTCAATCACCAAGCATTTCAAACCGTAGCGAGCTAGGTAAATGGCCGCCGAAAGACCCCCCATGCCGCCGCCGGCAATGATGGCGTCGTAGCAGGTGTCCAAGCGCTCGTGGAGATTCTGGCTGTTGAGTTTCATCGCAGGACGGGAGACAGCATGGTATCGGCGTCGGAAACCTCCAGAGGGTCCAGCGGGCAATCGTCGCTGAAAGTCACGCCGTCATTGACGTACATGGCATAGCGCCACGACCGCATCCCAAACCCGAAGTTGTCCTTACGGGCCAATTCCCTCGACCCGTCCGGCAACAAAAACACCTTGTGGCCCCATTGGTTCATCACAAAGGCGTCGTTCACCGATAGGCAAATCACTTCGTCAATCCCCAGCGCTCGGAATTCATCGTAGAGTTCCTCGTAGCAGGGCCAACGACGGCTAGAGCAGGTGGGGGTAAACGCGCCCGGCACCGCAAACAGCGCCACCTTCTTACCTGCAAAAATCTCCTGGGTCGTCACATCCCGCCAGTGAAACGGGTTGGGACCGCCCAAGGATTCATCCCGCACCCGCAGCTTAAACACCACCTCGGGAACTCGCTCCCCTAAGGCCATAGGGCGCGACATATTCACTTTTCCACCATACCACAGCCGTCGTTAACCCACCTGCTGCAGCCAGCGGGCCACCTCCACCGCGTGGTAGGTGAGAATCATGTCGGCTCCGGCCCGTTTTATCGCTGTCAAGGTCTCCAAGATGACCTTTTTCTCGTCAATCCACCCTTGTTGCGCCGCCGCTTTCACCATGGCGTATTCCCCCGACACGTTGTAAGCTGCCACCGGCAAAGAGGTGTGTTGTTTGACCCGGTAGATCACATCCAGGTAGGCCAGCGCCGGTTTCACCATGACGATGTCGGCCCCCTCCATCGCGTCCAGGTCAATTTCCTTGAGGGCCTCGCGGGCGTTGGCAGAGTCCATTTGGTAGGTCTTCTTGTCGCCAAACTTGGGGGCCGAGTCCAAGGCATCCCGAAACGGGCCGTAGTAGGCGGAGGCGTACTTAGCGGAATAGGCCAGAATCCCCACTTCAGTGTAGCCCGCCTGGTCCAAGGCGCGCCGGATGGCCCCCACCCGCCCATCCATCATGTCCGAAGGAGCGACAAAATCCGCACCTGCCGCCGCTTGGGAGACGGCCATCTTCACCAGCACCTCCACCGTTTCATCGTTCAGGATGCGCCCCTGGTCGTCCACCAACCCGTCATGGCCGTGGGTGGTAAATGGGTCAAGCGCTACATCTGTAAAGACCAATATCTCGGGCACCGCCGCCTTGATGGCCCGCACGGCGCGTTGAACCAGTCCTTCGGGGTTGTAGCTTTCGCTGCCCTGGTCGTCCTTTTGGGCGGGGGGCACCACGGGAAACAGCGCAACCCCTGGAATTCCCAGCTCGGCGACGGTTTTGACCTCTTGCACCAGGCGCGGCAAGGGATAGCGAAAACACCCCGGCATCGAGGGAATCGGCATCGGCTCCCCGTCTCCCTCCATCACAAACATCGGATAGATCAAATCGCCAGCGGTCAACACGGTTTCCTGAACCAGCCGCCGGATGGCCGGTGTGCGCCGCAGCCGCCGTGGACGATACGTGAGTTCCATAAAACGCCTGACGAACAACCCTCTCTACTCTACTGCTTCCCACGGGTGCGCTACAGTAGTCAAAGAGCGCTTAACACCCCGTAACAGTTTCCACCCATGTCCAGCCTGCGCGAACTTCCTGTGTTCCCTCTGCCGGAGGTGGTCCTATTCCCCGGCTGTCCGCTGCCGCTGCATATCTTCGAGTACCGCTACCGGATGATGATGGCCACCGTCTTGGAAACCGACAGACGCTTTGGCGTGCTGATGTGGAACCCCCAGGAGGGGCGGCCGGTCAACGTCGGTTGCTGCGCTGAAATCCTGCGCTACGAGCGGCTCCCCGACGACCGGATGCTGATTCTCACCCTGGGACAGCAGCGGTTTCAGGTGTTGAAATACCTGCGAGAAAAACCCTTTCGGGTGGCGCTGGTGGAGTGGATCGAAGACCAACCGCCCACGGAGGATTTGCAGCCCCTGGCGGATGAAGTTAGACAACTCCTGTACGACGTTGTGCAACTTTCCGCCAAACTGACCGACCAGGACGTGAGCTTACCGGAGCGCTACCCCACCCTGCCGCGGGAGTTCTCCTACTGGGTGGCCAGCAACTTTCAAGGGGCGCCGCTGGAGCAACAAGCCCTGTTAGAAATGCAGGACACGGCCAGTCGGCTGCGTCGAGAATCGGAAATTTTAGCGTCCACTCGCAGTCATCTGGCCGCCCGCACTGCCCTCAAGGAGGTCTTCAAAGATAAGACAGAACCCAACCTGTGAGTTCGGTTTTGCCCACTGGAGTCGGCAGTGGGGTTTGTTAGGGTAATAAGTAGAGACTGTAATTTAGTGGAGAGTAGCCACGAGCACCCATGCCTATGCCCGACTTGAGCGAACCGCGCACCAACGGGTTGTGGGAATACGTCCAATCCCTGCCACCTGAGGTCGTCGAGCAACTGTCGCGTCCCAGCAGCCCAGAAGCTCGGCAGGTGATGGAGCGCAACATCATTGGTCTGTTGGGGCAATTGCCAGCGGAACACTTTCACGTGCAGATTACGGTGGACCGGGAGAGCTTGGGACGACTGCTGGCCTCGGCGATGATCAGCGGCTATTTCCTGCGCAACGTTGAGCAACGCTACGCCCTTGACCATTGCCTTCAGGAATCCAACCCCTCAGGCGGTGCAAACTCCTGAAGCGCCCGCACCAGTTCGCCATAGGCGCTGGGGGACATGCGCGTCGCCAAAAGTGTAAGCAGTGGAGAGAGGGAGAGTTCTGTGTTCCCTAGCGTCCGACGTCCCAATTCACTCATGAGTTGCACCAGTTGGGCGACGTCCCCTAGGCTCCAATTCATTGGCTCGATGATCACCGTCTTACCGTCGCGGACCGTGCGCTGGCGGGTCACCGGCAGACTGAGCAGGGCATCCACCTTGCGCTGCAAAGCCCGCACGTAGTCCCATTCCATTTCTCGCCACTGCTCGCGCCGCTGCCGCCAGACCTCCTGCCGGTGTTGTTGACACTGCTGGGCGTGCCGTTGCCAGAGCATAGCCAGGTGCTGGTCCCAAGCGGCGGCCCGTTCCACCCATTGCCAGCGACTATACCAGCGTTGCAAGCGCTTGAGGGGATAGGCGGGCAACAACAGCTCTAACCGTCGTTGCGCCCCCATGTCCCGATAGCGGCAGAAAGCCTGATACGCAACCTGAGGTTCGCGGCGCTGTCGCTCCCAAACCGGTTCTTGCAAAGGCAGTGCCATATTATACAGTGTAATGCCGTCCTACGCGGAACTCCAACCGGTATTTCTACTCAAGCGCGGGGAGCTGGCGTAAAACGTCCAAAAACGCTTGGGCCTCGAGCGCCGTCAATTGATACCGGGATTCCTTGGCAAAGTGTTGTCGCAGGTAGGCCCGTCCCTGGGGAATGGTCCAGCCCACCCGTTGCATTTCTTGGGCGATCAACTCAATTTCCGGCAGCAGTTCGATGACCCCCGCCACCAGGCGATAGCACATTTTTTCGGTATCATTACGGCCTTGAAATGGTTGACTCAAACTCAGGCAGAGTAGGCAATGGGAACTAATGGATTGGCCCTGTTCCAATTTGCTGATAATCACCGGATCAGTAATACTAAAACCAATGTCAGCGCAGTCAAAAATGTCGTCCAGGATATAGGCGCGACACTTGCCAAATTCATTCCGTTCCCAGCGTATTTGTTTCGCTTCAATCAGTTGCAGGGTGCGGACAGGGCGTTGTTTTTCCAGGTAGGTGTAGGGGATTTTGCGCCCGAAGTTAGGGTAAAGGAATTCCCATTCGCGATAGGTGAGAAGGTGCGTGACCTCAGCACGACCCTCAACGCGCCAAGCCCCCGTCGTGTAGAGCCGGTTTTCTCGCTCGTGACCAGGTCCCCGCGCATCGGTAACCGGAATATGGACAATGTCTAGAAGGTGCAGCTCGGGCACCGGGATATGGGGGTCATCCGTCGGAATCCGGCCATCGTCAGCGGGGGAAACTGGGCGAATCCACTCCCCCGAATCTAGGGAAATGCCAGCGATACAACGCCCCTGGTGTTTGTAGGAATTGGCCAAGAGAATGAGCCGCATGGCGGTTGCCCTAAAGATGGATAATTTCCAGGTTATTCAACCGCGCCTGCAAATACTCCGCCGCCAGACGTCGGTGACAATGGTGAGGCTTATCTTCGCTGCACAAAAAACAGGCGTTGTGCAATTGGTCAGGCGTAAATAGGGTTTCCACCTGACGTTGGGCGATCAGTTCCAGGTAGGCTTTTTCGTATGCGGACCAGGACATTTTCTTCTTCTTGTAGCCGTCAAACATCGCAGGCGCGGGGGCCAGGGAAAGACAGTGTTCGTACTGGATGTGGGCGATTTTGTCCAAAAAGTATTGCAAATCCGGTTGCTTAGCAAATCCTGCAAGTTGGGACGTGTTGTGGAGCCGCGTGTCAATAACGCGCTGCACGCCCGCCTGCTTCAACGTTTCAAAAAACTGTTGCGCCGATTTACGGGTAAACCCCATCGTGAAGAGTCGAATGTGGGTCATGGTTTTCCCCCTCAACGTAGGCAATTTTTAATCCCTGGCGATAATAAGCCTCCTTCAACCGTTCAGCGCGATTCGGTTGGTCCCCAAACAAGGACAATTGTCCCTCTGGCAGGCAGTCCGACCGGTTATAGAGTCGGAGTAGGCGTTCCTCCAATTCCTCGTGATATTCCAGTGAACCATCGCTGTGGATATGGGCGATTTCCAGGTTGTAGGGGACAAGATGGGGACA
>JANXAM010000055.1 GCA_025062155.1 Gloeomargarita sp. SKYB120
AGCTCTTGGGTCGCAGGGCGCGGCTCCACCTTGGGGTTTCCTGCCATCGCCCTGACAAACCGAAGCTGCTCAGCTATAAACCGCTCGCATGGCGAATCACGTGGAAGTTGCTGGGCACCTTCAGCGCTAGGCCCATCTCGGGCAGGGTGACCACTCGGTAGATGCGGGAGCTAGGTTCCCCCCGGTGCCGATCCGCGCGAGGACAAGGTTTGGCCCAAACAGGAGAAACCAGAGAAAGACAAAGCAATAAGGTAATTGCTAAGCGTTTCATAAAATACGCGAGCCAGAAGGAAACACACCCTACTCAAACCTAAGAAGCGCTTGGAAAAGCGCATTTCCAATAAATCTGATCGCAGAAAGAAACCCCAAAAAAAGGCTTTGCTGTTCCCTTCGGCCCGGTTTCCAACAAACAAATCCGGTTCTTCACCGAAAAGAGACTTCTTTCTGGGGTACAGCTACGACAACATGCTGTAGTTTCCAACAAATCCGGTTCTTCACCGAAAAGAGACGGAGCAAGACATGGAAGTCGCTGAAGCAAAATTACTCAGTTTCCAACAAATCCGGTTCTTCACCGAAAAGAGACATTCTGTTCCGCACGCGTTTGGTAACGCGTGCGACAAGTTTCCAACAAATCCGGTTCTTCACCGAAAAGAGACCCCGCTCCCTGGGCTGTCCGGAGGGTCACATTGACGTGTTTCCAACAAATCCGGTTCTTCACCGAAAAGAGACAGCCGCGTTCAACCCCGCCTGGCCCGCGGGGAGGAATTCGTGTTTCCAACAAATCCGGTTCTTCACCGAAAAGAGACCCATGACTTTAGTTAGCCGGACAACCATCGAGCGGTCCGTTTCCAACAAATCCGGTTCTTCACCGAAAAGAGACATGGTTAACTTACACAGAGGCCGGCCGGGTCTATGTGGTTTCCAACAAATCCGGTTCTTCACCGAAAAGAGACCCGACACTACCCTGCTACATCGCCTTCACCTTCCTTGTTTCCAACAAATCCGGTTCTTCACCGAAAAGAGACTTGGGTCTTTTCAGGCCTTCCCCCCACCCACTGGCGTTTCCAACAAATCCGGTTCTTCACCGAAAAGAGACCTATTGTTTAATTTGCCGGTTTATTGATAGCGTGAATGAGTTTCCAACAAATCCGGTTCTTCACCGAAAAGAGACAGTCCCCATTAAAACCCTGATGCAGACGGCGTTGCAAGACCAGTTTGCGAACGATTCGAGATTTGTACTGCTTTTGTACTTTTCAATGCCCTTGAAAATCGCCTGAAACCCCGATGGGGAGCCAGATCGAACGATTCCACGAAAATACGGGATTTTCCGGCTCTGGCCGAATCGTTCGCGTACACAAAACGTAACAATCATGGACCTTATCCTGGCCACACCCGTTGGAATTCCCCTTGCTGCTGCAAAAACCGCAAAAATTGCTGGCATTCGCGGGAATTATCAGGGAAGATCGTCAGCAGTTCGATGTATTGGCCAGTGGCTTTACTGGTGATTTGGTTGCTCTGGGAGTCTTTTTGATAGTGGCGATACATCCGGTGCCACAGCCGCCCAATGCGTCCGAGCTTGCCGGTGAGCGAACTGGCCTTAATACTCTGGCCCTGGGTGTAGGGACGGTGGAGCCACTCAATCGCTAGGGAATCATTCTGGTTTTCGGCCATGCGCCCCCACACCTGGACCTTGTCGCGGTGCCAGCTCTCCCGCCATTCCCGGGCGTATTCGTCATTCAGGCGCACCCCCTGCAACTCCAGCCACCTTTTGGCCGCCGGTAGCAACCGGTCATTGATGAATTTGCCCACGTGGCTAGGGCTGATGATTTGCACGTCCCGCTGGTGGTTGGCCATCCACTCCCAGTGACAACCAATATAGGGCCGCCTGTTTCTCTGGTAGTATTCGGGGAAAAATAATCGGTGGTCAGCCCGTCGCCAGGATTTGCCAAAGCCCCCCAAGATCATGGCAAATTGGGTCAGCCGCAGCAGCAATTGCTTGAGCGCCTCTCGCTGTTCCTCGGGAAGCGGTCGGGTCAGCAGCCAACTGAGTTGTCCCGTCACCTCGTAAGTTTCCACCCGATACGGCTCCTGCCCAAAGGGTTTGAGTACCAGACGCTCCGTGACAAATTTCATGCCCACCAGGCCCACGACAGGTTCTCGCCGGCCCAAGCCCCCAAACAGCCGGTCCACCTCTCGTTCGGCTACACCCGCCGGCAACAGCCCCCCAAAAATCCGCAGCGCATGACCACGAATGGCCGCACGGAAGATATTGGGGCGAAATTCCGCGCCGTCAAGCGTTAGGGACGCCATGCCCCGCCCGTAGAGCTTGTGGGGGGGATAGAGTTCATCGCCGCTGATGCTGGCTGGGTGACCATAGCCCGCACAGACCCGGCTCCCAATGCCTTTGGCCAGCGCTCGCTCCCAGATGCGCCAGATTTCTTCCCACTCCTCAGGGGGCAATGGTTCAGTACTGGAAATGCCGAACTTCAGTTCTGGCTGGTACAGAGAAATCATCATGAAAGCCGCATGGTAGGCATCTCCCCCTTTCACTTGGTAGTTCTGCTGGGGATGCACCAGGTCTAGGAGCCGGTCTTTCCACTTGTCGTTGACGGGATACCCGCCATGAAAACGCAAAATCCCCGGCGCCCAGTCGCCCCCTGGTAATGGTCGCCCGCAGTAACGCGCTTTTTGTTGGGGAGTACAGGCGCTCCGAAACAGCCCCTTCATGCTGCTGCCAGGGTAAAAGGGCCAGCCCCGCGCACCCACCACTGGCCGGATGATGCCGTCGTCCTGACCGCCGTTGGTCACAAATCGCCAACTGAGCTTGTAGGTGCGGGTCTGCACGCCGGGACCAAAATCCGGGGGCTGGGGATAAGCGCGCTCAATCCACTCCTCCACCCAGCGCTGGGCATCCTGCTTGTCTGCCTTAGGGCGTAAGCGTTGCAGTTGACAGCGCCCATCTACTTGCGCGCGGTACATCAAGGGAATTTTGTTCAGCACGTCGGGAATTGGCGGCATGGTACACACTCCTTACTTGTAACGCTGGGTCCACCAGACAAGGCAATCGCATAACTGGGTGAGAATCGCTAAAGCAACCCGCTGGTCCTCCAGGGGCATGCTCCAGAGCTTTTCCGACATGGCCCGGATTTGTTGCACGTTCCCGTTTCGGACTGGGTCATTGGGGAGCGTGATGTGGGCCCTGGCTAGGATGTGCGCCAGGGTATCCCACACGTCTTTCCAGTAACGCGCTTTATCCGGCTCCCTTTCCTGCAGGCGCAAATGCTCGCCCCAGAACCGTTCCAGCCCGTAGGCCACCGCCATTCGCATCTTGTAGCTCTGGTTAAGGGACTCGGGATTGCGCTGTTTCGCTGCTAGGACCAGTTTTTGCGCCTCCTGGTCCAGCCCATACGTTTGCCAAGCCATCAGCAGTACTCGCCTCCTAGCGTCACGCGACAACGACCAAAACCGATAGACTCCAACCCGCCGAAGTACATCTCGACCTGCTCTTGCCCGGCAAAGGGGTCCCAGCCCTTTTCCTTCAGGGCAATTGGGAATACAAACACGCTGCCTTCGGGGATAGCCTCCACGTTGAAGAAGGCACCACCCGCGACTTTTTTCATATCCTCCTGTAACTTCACCCGGCTCTGGCGATAGAGACCCATATCGTGCAACAGGCCAATGTCGTTGTCCCCAACCACCACCAGGCTCTGGGGTTGCAGGCTCGTGCCTTTGGGAATCCAGGCTTTCATATCCTGCTCGTGCTCAATCTCCAAAAACCCCAGGTTGAAAAACAACACCTTGCGGGTACTTTTCTGGTCGCTGAATTGCTTGGCCTGGAGCGTAGGGTCTGCAGTATAGGGCTTGGGCAAGGGCGCCTCCACACCCGTAATCATCTGGTAACGCCGCAGCAGGCGGGGACAGGAAATCCATACCACCGGCTGGCCTGGGCAAAACACCGGAAACCACACCAGCGACGCATATTCAAACTTGACCAGCGCTTCGGTCGTGCCGCCATCCGCCTGACCCTCGACCGCCTCGTGGCCGTACCACTTATTGACGTCGCCCTTGTAGGGGCTGCCCTCTCGCCGCATCTCCGCTCGGAAACGCCCGCGAATCGAACTTCCCGGAATGATCCCCGTTTGGGTGAACTGGTCCCGGAAGATGAGATTCAAGTTGCCTGTTTCTTCCCCAGCGCTCGCTCCCACATGCAACGGCGCCAGCGTCTCGATAATGCCGCAGGCTTTGGTGTACATACATCCTCCACTAGGAAACTGCGAACTGCGGTTGGTCAACGGATAAAGGCAACGCCAGGCCACATCCCCAGCGTTTGAAGGAATAACCCTCCTGGGGAAACCACTCGTCCGGCCACGCTTGCCAAGGTGGGAGTGCCTCCCCCAACACATAGACACTCCCCGCTGGTACGGCATAGCGCCCCCGGGAGAGCCGTCGCCCCGTGCCAGTGCCCCCCAGCCGGTAGCGGTAGGGATGCGGACGCTCGGTTAACAACGCTGTCACCGGCCACAACGGCTTACCCTCCTGATTCACTGGCCAGCGATAGGACAAGCGGTTCGACCCCCACACCCCCGCCGTAATCGTGGCAAAGGTCTGGCCCACCGGCTGGTTGAGCAACTCTTGGATGGACTTGTCTAGCTCCTGGCACTGGACCTGCACCAGGTGACCTTCCCCCCCAAACCGGTACCAGCCCGCGTCGAGTGGATGGCTACTCAAATAGGCCAAACACACCCCTGGCTGGAGCGCCACCGCATTTTCCAGGAACAAACTCCCGCGTTGTCTGGTTTCATCAACCCACACCCGCCGCTGCTCCGGTTGCAAGCGGGGATGCAAATGCGGGCAGAACGTCCAAGGGTCGGCAGTGACGGCTTGCCCAGGCTTTAACTGCCTCCAAGCGCTGATAGGTATCCAACCCCGCTTATCAAACTTTTCTTCCGTCTCCGGCTGCCAGCCTTGGCCGTTCCAGCGCAGGAGATGTCGCACTTGGCCCTCTTTCACCAGGCAATGCATGGGCGTCGGCACGTAGAAGTCTTGGGGGTTGTCCACATAGCTCCAAAACGGCCCCGCAAACTGCCAGCCTTTATCAGCCCTCATGGCGTCGGCGCCGTAACGGGCGGCAAAAAGACCGGATACGGTTGGCGCTTGGGGCGGAAAACTCATCCCCGCGCGACCCACCAGATTCTCCGGCGACAAAAACCGCCCCGCACTGCCGTAGAGAAACCCCAGCGGTTCCAAGGTAATCAGGTATCGGAACATAGCTGAAACCCCACTTGCGCGAGACTGCTGACCCAATCTCCCAGCCGCTCGTTGCCGGTGTAGTACTGGATATTCCGCTCCAGGGTTTGCCGGTTCTGGGGGCCAAAGTACACCTCAAACAGCGCCAGCGCCACTTGGTCACTCTCCAACCCCCGCCGGGCCTGTAACACCGCCACGTCATTAATATATATGGGTCCAGTTTTGTCCCCCTTCCCGGTCGCGGTAGCTGCGAAACAGGGGTTGCAAAAACTCCCAGGGGCACACCCACTCGATGCAATTGCCGCTATTGAAAAGCACCCGCAGCGCCAAGCGATTGCGTCCCTGGCGTTTAGCCGACTTTTCCGCCTCTCGCACCTGCTGGAGAATTTCCCGCTGGGGCACTTGATTCCCGGCCAGCACCGCCCCTACGCTGACTGTAATTTGCTGACCGTGTCGCTTCCAGATGGTGGGGAACGCTTCCGACAGCCACGCCAGCGCCGCCCGGGGAGAAAACGTCCATCGCTCTGTGGAGTACAACACCCCCAGGAAGTCGTCGCCGCCAGCGTAGATCACGCGCCCCAGGTGGTCGTCCACTGCCTTTTTCAGGTGCTCCTGACCCCAGGTCATCATGGCGTGGCTAAAGTCCCGCAAAGCCTTAGCTTCGTCTTCCCCCTGCTCTTTCAGTCGGCGCAGGTGTTGCCCAATGCTATCGCCATCCCCCGCAAACCACAGCGAGCGTTGCTGGTCGGGAATTTCTCGAAACGTCTCTGGGACTTCCCTTTGCAGCCCCAAGCGCCGAGCGATTGGGTAGTAGGTCACCAGGCGTTTGATTAACTCTGGAATGCTCAGTTGTTCGTTTGCATCTACAAACGCTTCGCCCAGCAGGTCTTGTAGCTTCTGGTAAAACGCCCGAATCTCGCGGTCGTCGTCACTCAGGCACACTGTGCGGCTATCCCGCTGGCGGCCCATGCCCGGCCAGGCAATGCCATCTGCCCCCGACAAGGTGGAGCTTTCTCCCTGCCAGTTGACGCCGACCCAGTCCCGGCTGCGCTTGCTTTGGTTGATGGCCCGCCGAGCTTCCGTAATCGTTTCCCCCTGGCCCCAGAAAAACTCCCAAGCGTGTTCCGCCCAGTGATTCCAGTGCCGCTGCCAGGTATAGTCCAACTCGGGCAATTGCTCTTCTATCCATGCCCGGCAGGTGTGCGCCAGTTGCCGCCACGTCCCCTTCAAGACCTCCTGACCCTTGTTTCGAGGAAAACTCCCAGCCAGGACAATCTGGTTTGGCGTTCCTTGGGTCACGTTAATCAACGCCGGCGACACCAGCGCCTTGTCATCCTGGAATTCCGCTTGCCCCGCCTCACACAGGGCTCGTGCCAAGTGGGACAGGATAAATGAACCGCCGTACAAATCGCGCAATTTCCGAGAGCGCTCGATAAACCCCTGCACTGGGGCAAAGGTCATTACTGTAAACGTCATGAGACCGGCCACCAAACAAACGTCCTTGAGTATATCAACCTACTGGAAGAATTTAGTTCAAGTCAGGCATTTGCCATTCCACCCTTCACAGAAGTTTTACATCTTCCATCATGACCAGGCTTTTGAAGGTTTATCTTCTAAACGGCGATATGCTGGGCGAAAGGATTTTAGGAGTGCGCATGATGACGCGGCGGGGTGCTTGGTTAATTCTGCATGTGCGGCAACTGCAGGTGCGCAATGTCATCCTAGCGGTGGTTAACGGGGTCATTACCCTCGTCATTCTCTTGATTGCGCCGCTGGGATTAGCGGCTGTTATCATCAATACACTTTTAGTTGCCGGGGCAACCTGGTTAACAGCAACAGTGATGGACGGGGTGTGCTTTTGGCTTATGCCCCAGACGCTACCACGACCTTCCCACTTCCAACAGCCTGTTTCATCCGCCATTGAGCCAATTTCAGAATCTATCCGTCGGCCTGACGCTTAGGTTCTCTAGGCTCATCATCCGTTGGGTTGCAGGACACGGACCCTGTTTTGGCTACCAGGAGATTTTGGGAGTCAAACCCACTGCCA
>JANXAM010000056.1 GCA_025062155.1 Gloeomargarita sp. SKYB120
TGTAAGGCTTAGACATGAAAAACCTCTATGAACTCATTAGCCCTATTCTATGCCAAGCTAAACGTTTTTAGCTATAGATTGCTGCGCCGGCAGTTCATCCAAGTAAATTCGCCGCACCCGCCAGTAGGTTAAATATTCAGCCATGTTGGGAATCTCTCGCTCCGTACGCCGGTTGGGATACAGCACCAAGACTTGCCAGGAATGCCGTGGTTGATATTGCAGTAAATAAGTTGCCAATTCACCCTGTAAACGGTAGTAAAATCTGGCATCTGGTTGCATCTGCGCTTCAATCACAATCAGGGGTAAATTTTCATCGCTTGTTTCTGGTAGTAACAGACCGTCTAAGCGAAACCCAAATTCCTTGAGTTCAACTGATTGAAATTGATAAGGGACAGTAGGTACAGGCAAGCCCAACAACTCAAAGGCCAAATTAGGAGCTAGTTGGAACAGCTTGTAAAAGAGATTGTCACTACGCATGGAAAAAGCGTATTGGTTGTCACCCGTTGTCGTCAATGGCCGGAGTAAACTATAAACAACTCTCAAACTCCGCCAATTTCAAGCGCGGTTTGCCAATGTGGCTACAATAGTAAAAGGCATTCCCCCTTGGAAGTGACCATGTCCGACGACTTCCAACAGCAGGTTTTGAATGAACTCCGCAACCTTAACAATCGGCTTGACGCTGAGTTGGGGCAAATCAATGCTCGGTTGGATGCGGAGTTAGGTCGGATTAACGAGCGACTGGATAGGGAACTGGGCCAGATCAATGAGCGATTAGATAGAGAGCTGGGTCAGATCAACGAGCGACTAGATAGAGAACTGGGTCAGATCAACAGCCGGTTGGATGCCGAATTGAGTCGCGTTAATAGCCGGCTCGACCGCTTGGAAGGGGATGTGCGGGAGTTGAAAAGTGAACTGCGGGAGTTGCGTGTCGAATTCAACGCCTATCAGAAAGGGTTAGATGGCATGGTGCGCATGGCCAATACCATCATCATCGCCACTGCTAGCGTTATCGTCCTGGGTAATCTTGTGCCATCGGTCCTCAACTTCGTGGGTCAAACTGCGAACCTGACAACTCGCTAGCAGCAATTCCTGTCCTTTCCCACACCAGAGTGTCAAAATGGGAAGCAGAGCGTGACTTCACCGGCAGATAAAGCGCAATGACTTCTGTGACAACTGCTGTACAAAGTTATTACCGAACCTGGCAGGGGTGGCGTACGCACTGGGTGCAGGCGGGACAACAGGGACCAGCCATTGTCCTAATTCACGGGTTTGGGGCATCTACCGACCACTGGCGCTACAATATTCCCGATTTGGCGCGGGATCACCGGGTGTGGGCGGTGGATTTGCTAGGGTTTGGCCGCTCGGAAAAACCGCCGGTAGACTATACGGGCGAATTGTGGCGCGAGCAATTGCGGGATTTTGTGAGCGATGTGATTCAAGAACCGGTGTTTCTGGTGGGGAATTCCCTAGGGGGTTACGCAGCCTTGTGCTTTGGTGTAGATTGCCCCGAATGGACGCGGGGGGTGGCTTTGCTTAATTGCGCGGGGCCAGTAGGCAGCGACAGTATTCGTCCGAACCCCATCCGCCGTTTCCTGTTCAGCTTGCCGGGGGTGGTGGATGTCGCCAGTGCTGGTTTGTTTCTCTACATGCGCAACCGCCGGGTGATTCGCCAGATTTTGCACCAGGTTTATAAAGACCCCACCCACGTGGACGATGCTTTGGTCGAGAGCATTTACCGACCGGCTTGGGACAAAGGAGCGTTTGGTGTATTTCGGGCTGTGTTCAAATCGCCGCCCGGTCGCCGTTTAGACCAGCTTTTTGCCCAGTTGACTCGCCCTTTGCTTTTGATGTGGGGAACCGCCGACCCGTGGATGACAGTGGCGCGGGCGAAACGGTGTAATGCATTTGCTCCCTATGCGCAGGTGGAATGGCTGGATGCCGGGCATTGCCCCCACGATGAACGCCCGGATTTGGTCAATCCACTGGTGCGTCGCTGGTGCCAATCCGTCGCAGGATGACGCTGGAGCGGGGATTCGCCAGGTAGCGGGGGGTGGTGATGCGGGGGCCATTGGGGTTCAACGGTTCCTGGAGATAGGTATCTAGTAACCGCCGCCAGACACCGGGGGGCAACGTGAATTCCAAGCATTCCCAGTAACTATTGAGAATGACGTACAGGTGCTCGCCAGCGCTGGGATAAACCATTTCAAACGCCAGAGCGTGACTGTTGAATTCCCAACCCTGTTTCCCCAGTTCCGTCCCATGCCAGACAATGTGGGGATGGGTCACCCCTGGCGGCACCGGATAGGGTTCGACTTGCAAGCGCGTGCGCTCTTGGAACAGGTACAGGGATTGCATCCAGTTCAGTAGCTTTTGCCAGAAGACCAGCATATCCCGGTGGCGGTGCACCAAGCGCCAGTCGAACCAACTGATATCGTTGTCCTGGCAATAGGCGTTGTTGTTGCCCCGCTGGGTGCGCCGGACTTCATCCCCCATCAGAATCATCGGCGTCCCCTGGGAAATCGCCAGAATGACCAAGAAGTTTTTGATTTGCCGGTTCCGTAGCGCTTCAACCTCCAGGTTATCTGTCGGGCCTTCCACGCCGCAGTTCCAACTGTAGTTGTCATTGGTGCCGTCCCGGTTGTCCTCGCCGTTGGCCTCGTTGTGCTTGGCGTTGTAGGACACCAGGTCATTCATCGTAAACCCGTCGTGGCAGGTGATGAAATTGATGGTGCGGTTAGGAATATCGTGGGGTTCGGCGTACAGGTCAGGGCTACCCAAAATGCGCATCGCTACCCGGCCCAACATGCCCCCATCCCCCCGGACAAACCGGCGCACATCATCCCGAAACAGCCCATTCCACTCGGCAAATCGCTCCCCGATAAACGACCCCACCTGGTACAAACCAGCGGCATCCCAGGCTTCGGCAATGATCTTAGTGCCCGCCAGCACTGGGTCGGACTCAATCAACCAGGGCAGGGGTGGGTCGGCTAGGGGCGAACCCGTTTTACTGCGCGAGAGAATGGCCGCCAAATCAAACCGGAACCCGTCCACATGCATCACATCTACCCAGTAGCGCAGACAGTCCAAAATCAACCGGCTGACCACCTCGTGATTGGCCTTGACCGTGTTGCCGCAGCCGCTGTAGTTGCTGTAGTAGGCGGGGTTGTCCGGCTCCAGGATGTAATACGTCTGGTTATCAATGCCGCGAAACGACAGCGTGGGTCCCGTGTGGTCGCCCTCAGCCGTATGGTTAAACACCACATCCAAAATCACTTCAATCCCCGCCCGGTGCAAGGCCTTGACCATGTCCCGAAACTCATTGAGCGGCCCAAACAGCGATTGGTCGGAACTGTAGGCGCGGTGGGGGGCAAAAAACGCCAGCGTGCTATAACCCCAGTAATTCTTCAACCCCGGCGGCGCGTCCTGTTCATCAAACTGATGAATCGGCAACAGTTCCACCGCCGTGACCCCCAGCGCCTTCAGGTAAGGGATTTTTTCGATGAGGCCCGCATAGGTTCCCCGCTTCTTCTCCGGCACTCCCGAACTAGGATGCGCCGTAAACCCCTTGACGTGCATCTCGTAAATCACGGTACGGGCGTAGGGAATTTCCAGCGGCACATCCCCTTCCCAGTCGTAATCGCTGGGGTCCACCACCACACCCCGCAGGGCATAGGCGCAGTTATCCCCTGGACGGCGGGCCGCTTCCCGGTCGTAGCGTTCCCAATTCACCACCAGCCGCGCGTAGGGGTCCAGCAATACCTTACTCCCGTCAAAGCGATGGCCCTGTTCTGGCGCGTAAGGACCATAGATCCGGTAAGCATACACTTGGCCGTGCCCAATACCCGTGACAAACACATGCCAGTAATAGCCTGTGCGGTGATAGGGGGGCGTCAAGGAAATGACATGGGCGGGACGGGGGTCGTCCGGTCGGTCAAACAGGAGTAACTCCACTCGCTGGGCGTGCTTGGAGTACAGGCAAAAATTGACCCCTTGCGGCGTGACTGTCGCTCCCAGTGGAAAACTCCGTCCCCGCTGTACCGTCAACATTGGCTCCCAGGCCCGATTCATCAAACTTCATCAAAGTCATCAAACATTATCGAGCGATGGGCGTTGGGGGATGAGCCACTTCGGCAAAAGATTTAACAAATGCCCACCGGAGCGATTTTCTATACTGAAATCCAGATGCCGCCACCGCTATGATTGCCGTTATTTACGCCGACGACTATCTCCAGCACCAGGTAGGCTACGGTCATCCCGAACGTCCGGCGCGGCTGACGGCCATTGTCCAAGCCTTACAAAACGTTCCCTGGCGCGACCAGATTCGCTGGTTGTCTCCCAATGCCGACCGACCAATTGATGCCTACCTGCGCTGGGTGCATACACCGGAGTACTTGGAGGCTCTCGCCCACCTGTGCGCCAAAGGGGGGGGCTGGTTGGATACGGACACGCCGGTTAGCCCCCAGAGTGAACGGGTCGCGCGCCTGGCGGTGCAAGGTTGGCTCGACGGAGTAGATTGGGTGTTAGACCAGCATGAGCCAGTGTTTGTGGCCGCCCGTCCGCCTGGTCATCACGCGCTTCCCGACCAGGGCATGGGGTTTTGTCTTTTTGCGAATGCCGCCATCAGTGCGCTCTATGCGTTGCGAGTGCGGGGCCTAGCGCGCGTGGCCATCCTGGACTGGGATGTCCATCATGGCAATGGCACCCAACTACTCGTGGAATCGTTGCCCCAAATTGCCTTTTGCTCGATTCACCAGGCCCCCTTTTATCCCGGCACCGGCCATCCCCACGAAAAAGGCTGTTGTAACAACGTGCTGAATTTACCGGTACGGGCTGGCAGCGATTTTTCCCACTACGCCAAGTTGTTCGAGCAACAGGTGTTGCCCTTTTTCCAGTCGTTTGCTCCCGATTTACTCATTGTCAGCGCCGGTTACGACGCTTTGGCCGCCGACCCGCTGGCCCAGATCAATTTGCACCCCAAAGACTACGGCACATTCACCCGCTGGCTGCGGACCCTGGGTTGCCCGCTGATGTTTGGCCTGGAGGGGGGTTATCATTTAGACGCCCTGGCCCAAGCCGTGGTCGCCACCCTGAGCGCCTGTCTTAACTGAGAAAAATTATTACAAGATGTTAAGGTCTGTGCCTAGATGTGACCGACCTGTCGCACAATAAATGCCGGAGAAAACCGCATTTGGTTCTGTTTCGGGTGAAGTAGGATCAAGTGCGGTTCCCCTGATAAGATCATCACTGCTGGGCACTCAGGTTTTGAGTTGTCCGCTTGACAAACCGACATACCCTCTGGAGTAGGTTCATGAGTATTGTCACTAAATCCATCGTGAATGCGGATGCCGAAGCCCGTTACCTCAGCCCCGGTGAACTCGACCGGATCAAGAGCTTTGTGGCTTCGGGCGAAAGGCGGCTGCGGATTGCCCAAATTCTGGCCGACAACCGGGAGCGGATCGTGAAGGAAGCCGGACAGCAATTGTTCCAGAAGCGGCCTGATGTGGTCTCTCCTGGGGGCAATGCCTACGGCGAAGAGATGACCGCCACCTGCCTGCGGGATTTGGACTACTACCTGCGGCTGGTGACTTACGGCATCGTGGCCGGGGATGTGACGCCGATTGAAGAAATCGGTTTGGTAGGGGTCAAGGAAATGTACAACTCCTTGGGAACGCCCATCTCGGCGATGGCCGAAGGCATCCGGTGCATGAAGAACGTGGCCAGCTCCCTGCTGTCGGGCGAAGACGCCATGGAGGCCGGTTTCTACTTCGACTACATCATCAGCGCCATGCAGTAGTGGCGCACTCTTGTTCAACCGTTGAGAGGATATCAACCATGCAAGATGCAATTACGGCGGTGATTAATGCTGCGGACGTGCAGGGCAAGTACCTGGACAGCAGCGCCATTGAAAAGCTGAAAAAGTACTTCCAGACCGGTGAACTGCGGGTGCGGGCGGCAGCAACGATTGCAGCTAATGCTGCCACTATTATCAAAGAAGCGGTGGCCAAGTCGTTGCTGTACTCGGACATCACCCGTCCCGGCGGCAACATGTACACCACCCGGCGTTATGCGGCCTGCATCCGGGATTTGGACTACTACCTGCGTTATGCCACCTACGCAATGCTGGCGGGCGATCCTTCCATCCTGGACGAGCGGGTGCTCAACGGGTTGAAGGAAACCTACAACTCCTTGGGCGTGCCGATTGGGGCGACCATCCAAGCCATCCAAGCGATGAAGGAAGTCACTGCCAGCCTGGTGGGTCCTGACGCGGGCAAGGAAATGGCGGTGTACTTTGACTATATCTGTTCCGGTTTGAGCTAAATTCCTCCTGGTGGGGGGTTGACAGGTGGCTATGGTGTTGTCGCCTGGTGACCTCCCACTTTTGCCCTTTAGTGGAGACGATTCACTATGCGGATGTTCAAAATTACGGCCTGTGTCCCTAGTCAAACCCGGATTCGCACCCAGCGCGAATTGCAAAACACCTACTTTACCAAGTTAGTGCCCTACGATAGCTGGTTCAAAGAGCAACAACGGATTCAAAAAATGGGTGGCAAAATTATCAAGGTGGAGCTGGCGACTGGCCGCCCTGGCATCAATACAGGTTTGAGCTAAGCCTTTCTACTTGACAACTTCAATGTTTACATTGCGGCCCCAGAGATGGGGTTGTTTTTTTATACGACACAGATTTCTATAGCTAAGCCGTTTAAGATTGTTATATATGGTCCATTTCAGATAAAAATGAAACAACTTATTCGGTGTAAGCTAGAGTAGAAGTTGCGGAGAAGATGAAAGATGTCCTACAGTCTGGATTTAAGGAGAAAAGTCTATTACAGCTAAAAACGTTTAGTCGGGCGTAGAATAAGGCTTATAGGTTACGGAGCGATGTCTAAGCCTTACAGCACAGACTTACGTCAGAAAGCCATTGAAGCGGTCGTGGGGGGGTGCGACACTGGTCGAAGTGAGCCAGATGTTCAACATCGGGTATCGCACGTTACAACGCTGGCTCAAACAATGGTCTGAAACTGGTTACCAAAAGGGGCATAGTCATGAATTTCGCAAGTTTGTCGAGGCAAATCCCAGTCTGACCCAAAAGGAAATGGCGGCGATCTGGGGTGTGAGCAGTATGACAATTTGTAGAGCACTCAAAAAGATAGGCTATATTCTCCTACCAAGAACAAGATGAGCAGGAGCGACAGGCGTATCTAGAGAGAATGAAGGATGTGAAGCCGGAAGAAGT
>JANXAM010000057.1 GCA_025062155.1 Gloeomargarita sp. SKYB120
TTTTCGTGAACCCCCTAGGGTTTTGGCCGCCACTGAGGTTCACGAACTCCATTATACTAACTGGGCAAGAAACTGCCGGTTAAATCATTGTGAAATGGCCTTTATAGCTAAAATCACAAAACTTGACATAAGCTACGGATAGTAAAGAGTCCTTATTCACTACACAGGTCTTGACAAACCTTGGTTCTTCCGGAGCCGTCATCCCTATCGTCACCTGTACTGGCAATACCTCGCCTTTTTACCATCCATTGAACCCTGACATCATCGCCGATAACCTACGCTTGAGCCGCTACTTGATTCACCGGAAACTGCAAAGCATCAAGCGCCGATAGCTCCTGTTACACTTGGAAGAAATCATGACTGTTATCTATGCCATTCACCTACACGGGTAAGACTGCTCTCGTCACCGGCGCTTCCACCGGTATTGGGGCGGTCTTTGCGCGAGAACTGGCACAGCGGGGGTGTTCTTTAATCCTGACGGCTCGTTCGCAAGAACGTCTGGCTGCGCTGGCTGATGAATTGCAAAACACTCACAAAATTCCTGTGCGGATTTATCCGGCTGACCTGCGGTCCCCGGAAGCAGTCAACACCCTGATCCAGCACGTCCAACAATCGGGCCAGCCGGTGGATATTCTGGTGAACAATGCGGGATTTAGCACCTGCGGCTGGTTTCACACGATTGACCCAGCGCAAGAGGCGGCGTTGATCCAGGTGAATATCGCCGCATTAGTGGCCTTGACCCACGCCTTTTTGCCGCAAATGGTGGCTCGCCGGTCGGGGTTGGTGATCAATGTGGCGTCGGTGCTTTGTTTTTATCCCTTGCCCTATCAAGCGACCTATTCGGCCAGTAAGGCGTTTGTTCGTTCTTTGACGGAAGCGCTGTGGGCCGAATACCAGGGAACAGGGGTGCGCTTTTTTGCCCTATGCCCAGGGCCGACAGCGACGGAGTTTTTTGACCGCATGGGGAGAGATATCCGGATGCCAAAAATGTCCCCGGAAGCAGTGGTGCAATTTGCCCTGCGCGCGATAGAAGGCAACCAACCCTGGGGCATCCCCGGCTGGCAAAATCGGTTGTTGAGTGGCTTTTTACCAGCCATGACGCCCCGCTTTTGGCTACTGAAACAATTAGCCCGCGTGAGCCGCCGCCTGTACGGGATTGCCCAAGAGTCCTAAGCATTGCCACACCTGCTGGAGTAGGTCGGGAATACCTGCACCCGTGACGGCAGAAATGAGACAAACAGGGTTGTACTGCGAGAGGGTTTGCACCACGTCTTTTAACTCGTTTCCATCAGGCAAGGCGTCAATTTTATTCAACACAATCAGTTCGGGCCGGTCCGTGAGTGGTTGCCCTAGTTGGGGGGTGTAGTGGGCCAATTCATTGCGTATCGTGTGGTAGTCGGCAACAGGGTCAGGCGAGGTACTGTCAATCAGGTGAATGAGCAAACGCGTGCGTTCAATGTGGCGCAAGAATTCAATGCCTAGCCCGGCTCCGGTGTGCGCACCGGCAATCAATCCCGGAATATCGGCAAATACGGTGCCATCACCCTGGGGATTCGCCACCACGCCCAGGTTGGGTACCAGCGTCGTAAAGGGATAATCGGCGATTTTGGGACGGGCTGCAGAAATGCGACTGATGAGCGTAGACTTGCCGGCGTTGGGCAGGCCGATGATACCGACTTCCGCCAGAAGCTTGAGTTCTAACCGCAAGCGCCGCACTTCCCCTGGTAACCCCGGTAAGGCGTAATCGGGCGCGCGATTGTGATTGCTCAAAAAATGCCGATTGCCTAAGCCCCCTTTGCCCCCCTTGGCGACCACGACCGTTTGCCCAGGCGTGACCACATCGGCGAGCACCTCCCCGGTGTCGGCGTCCATCACCACCGTGCCGCAGGGAATGGGAATGACTAGGTCCTTACCGTTGGCGCCGGTGCAGTTGTTGGGACCGCCCCGCTGGCCATCTTGGGCGCGAAAATGCCGTTGATAACGAAAGTCCAGGAGGGTATGCCGTCCCGTTTCTGCCCGTAAAATGACATCGCCCCCTTTACCGCCGTTGCCCCCGGACGGCCCACCAGCCGGAACATACTTCTCCCGGCGAAAGGCTACGACACCATCCCCACCTTTGCCTGCTTGGACGGTGATTTCTGCCTGGTCAATAAACTGCATCGTTCAATCGCAACACCTGTGGTAAGATACATATCCTAGCAAGTGCTATGTCTTTCGAGACGGCAGTTCGATTCATGGTGAAATTGCGGTTAAAGCGGTTTGGGCGCAAGGGTCAGGTGTCGTATCGGATTGTGGCGGCCACGGCGTTGTCCCGGCGCGATGGGAAAACGTTGGAGGAGTTGGGCTATTACAACCCCCGTTTATCCGACCCCACGCAGCGCACTCGTTTGAATGTGCCGGCGATTGTGAAATGGTTGAAGCAAGGGGCGCAGCCAACTCCTACTGTCCGCAGTATCTTGGAAAAGGCGAAGGTGTTTGACCAACTCCATGCCTGACTACGAAGGGTTAATGCGATTTTTGCTAACCCCCATGCTCAGCCATCCAGAGGAGTTGCGGCTGGACCAGGAGGTGCTTGCCAGCGGCGTCTGGTTGCGCATGGCCCTGGCAGATGCGGACCGGGGGAAGGTCTTAGGCCGGGGCGGTCGGACGTTGCAAGCCATCTTGACCGTGTTACAAGCTATCGCGCAGTTGGCCGGCCAATCGTTTCACCTGGATATCTACGGTCTGAACAACCCCCCGACGCCAGAGCGCTCTAGCCCGGAACGTTCTGAACGAACACCTGCACGACAACGGCGTGGGGGTCAACGCTGAGATTGGCTAACGCGTGTTGATGTTGGTCTTTCCGTTGCCGGATCGGACAAGTGCCGTCGCATTGGCGGGAGCCGAAGAAAAAAATTTACGCCGTTTGAGCGAATTGACCGGAGTGCAGGTGGTGCTGCGGGGGCAAGAATTGCATCTGCGGGGAACAGAACCGGCCATCGGCCAATGCGTACAGGTGGTGGAAGCCTTGGCCTATCGCTGGCGACGCGGACAACCCGTCACCGAAGCCGATATTGAAATGGTGCTCCAGGCCCCCGACCGAACCTTGGTGGCGCAAATGCACCGGGAAGTTCTGGCTCGCACGCGCCGGGGCGAAGAAATCTGTGCACGAACGTTAGGACAATGGCAATACGTGCGAACCATTCGCACCCACGATATTACCTTTGGTGTCGGACCGGCGGGAACTGGGAAAACCTATTTGGCGGCGGTGTTGGCGGTGCAGGCACTCCAAAACCAAGAGTGCGAACGCCTCATCCTGACGCGACCAGCGGTCGAAGCAGGGGAAAAGCTCGGTTTCTTACCGGGAGACTTGCAACAGAAAATTAGTCCGTACTTGCGACCGCTGTACGATGCCCTGTACGACCTGATTGACCCAGTGCGGATTAACCAGCTTTTGGAGCGGGGGGTCATTGAGGTGGCGCCGTTGGCCTACATGCGGGGACGGACGCTTAACCGGGCGTTTATCATCCTGGACGAGGCGCAAAACACCACACCGGGCCAGATGAAGATGTTACTCACGCGCCTGGGATTTGGGTCGCGGATGGTCATTACGGGCGATACGACCCAGGTGGATCTAGACCGGCGGCAGGATTCGGGCTTGCTGGTGGCGTTGCAGGTGTTGCAGGGGGTGCCAGGGATTGGATTCTGTTATTTAACAGCAGCCGATGTCGTGCGCCATCCCCTGGTCCAACGGATTGTCCAAGCCTATGAACGCTACGAAGGTTCAGCAGGAGGTTACAGCTACAGCTAACAACGGAGCTGCGCCTGCGACCCATGGAGTGGCAAAAAAGCATAATAAAAAAGGCCGCTTCCCTCAGGAAACAGCCTTTGCAGACAGCGTGAAAGGAGTTTGGAAGGGTCAACGCCTGTGCAGGTCGAAGCGGTCCAGGTTCATCACCTTGGTCCAGGCCGCCACGAAGTCGCGCACAAATTTTTCCTGGGCGTCGTCGCAAGCATAGACTTCCGCCAGGGCGCGCAGCTCGGAGTGGGAGCCAAAGATGAGATCCACGCGTGTTGCCCGCCACTTGACTTGTCCTGTCTTGCGGTCGCGTCCCTCAAACAGATAGCGCGTCTCATCCAGAGGGCGCCACTCGGTGCTCATATCCAGCAGGTTGACGAAAAAGTCATGGGTCAGCACTCCAGGACGGTGGGTCAAGACGCCCAGGTTGGAGCCATCGTAGTTGGCATTCAGGGCGCGCATCCCGCCAACCAGCACCGTCATCTCTGGCGCCGTGAGCGTCAGCAGTTGCGCCTTGTCCACCAGGAAGTACTCCGCCGGCACCACCGACTGGGCCTTGAGATAGTTGCGGAAGCCATCGGCAAACGGCTCCAGGACTTGAAACGACTGCACATCGGTTTGCTCCTGTAGAGCGTCGTTGCGTCCCGGCGCAAAGGGCACGGTGATGTCCATACCCGCTGCCTTGGCCGCTTGTTCAACCGCCGCGCAGCCCCCTAGCACAATCAAATCCGCCAGGGAAATTTTCTTGCCGTTGGTCTGGGCCTGGTTAAACTCCTGCTGAATTTGCTCTAAAGTGGCAAGCACCTGGGCAAGTTCGGTGGGGTTATTGACGGCCCAGTAACGCTGCGGGGCCAGCCGAATGCGCGCACCATTGGCACCACCTCGCTTGTCGGAATCGCGGTAGGTTGAGGCTGAGGCCCATGCCGTGCGCACCAGTTGGGCAATGGTCAAGCCAGAGGTGAGAATTTTTTCCTTCAGCGCCCTGATGTCATCGGCTTCGACCAGCTTGTAGTTCACTGGGGGGATGGGGTCTTGCCAGAGGAACTCCTCTTCGGGCACTTCGGGACCGATGTAGCGGATCTTCGGACCCATATCCCGGTGGGTGAGCTTGAACCACGCCCGCGCAAAGGCTTTTTCAAACTCGTCAGGGTGTTCATAGAACCGGCGCGCAATTGGTTCGTAAATCGGGTCGTAGCGCAACGCCAGGTCGGTGGTGAGCATCGTGGGCAGGTGCTTCTTGTTCGGGTCGTAGGCATCGGGAATGACCGGCTCGGCATTTTTCGCGACCCACTGGTAGGCGCCTGCTGGACTCTTAGTGAGTTCCCACTCGTACTCAAAAAGATGCTTGAAGTAATCGTGGTTCCACTGGGTGGGTGTGCGGGTCCAGGTGACCTCCAGACCACTGGTAATGGTGTCGGGACCTTTGCCGGTGCCATACCTGCTTTCCCAGCCCAAGCCTTGCATTTCAATGGGCGCGGCTTCGGGTTCTGGACCGACCAGCGACTTATCACCAGCGCCGTGGGCTTTGCCAAAGGTATGGCCGCCAGCGATGAGGGCAACCGTTTCCTCATCATTCATCGCCATGCGACTGAAGCTTTCGCGAATGTCTTTAGCGGCGGCAATGGGGTCAGGGTTGCCGTTCGGGCCTTCGGGGTTGACGTAAATTAAGCCCATTTGCACAGCCGCCAGGGGCTGCTCCAATTCCCGATTGCCCGAGTAGCGGTACTGGTCGCTGAGCCACTCTTTTTCGGCGCCCCAGTAGATGCTTTCATCCGGTTCCCAAACATCTTCACGGCCTCCTGAGAAGCCCAGCGGCTTAAAGCCCATGGATTCCATGGCCACATTGCCGGCCAGAATCATCAAGTCCGCCCACGAAATTTTATTGCCGTATTTCTTTTTAATTGGCCAGAGCAGACGCCGCGCTTTATCCAGGTTTTGGTTATCAGGCCAGCTATTGGTCGGTGCAAAACGTTGCAAACCCTTGCTGGCGCCCCCACGACCGTCGCCAATGCGATAGGTGCCAGCAGCGTGCCACGCCATGCGGATAAACAGACCGCCGTAGTGTCCAAAATCGGCTGGCCACCACTCTTGGGAATCCGTCATGAGCTTGTGCAGGTCTTGCTTGAGGGCGTAATAGTCCAAGCTTTGGAAGGCTTCGCGGTAGTTGAAGCCCTTGTCCATGGGATTGCTCAACTCCGAGTGCTGCCGCAGCATCGAGAGATCGAGCCGGTGGGGCCACCAGTCGGTATTTTTGGTGCCAATCGCCCCTTTACCATTGCGGAACGCGCCCGCAAAGGGGCACTGGGAGACGCCACTAGTGGCACTTGCTGTCGCTGAAGACGCTGTGATGTGCTCCATAGCTCTAGGCCAAGTTAAACAACGAATTAGTTAACTAATTACAGCTTATGGATTTTCCCAATGGGTAGAGGCCAACTTGTTGCCATAAGTTTACAACTATTAACAAAGTTTAAATTTATGATCTCCTAGGTTGCCTGCAGGAGTTCATGTTCCGTATCACGAATTTCAGCTATGGACGCAAGAACTAAATTGATAGGTATTTCTGCTAGGTAGTGTACTGCGTGAACGGAAGATTGTCACACAAAAAAAAACTTCAATCTGTTGCACTCAGAGCGCTGGTCGGGTTGTGACCTAAGCGTCTCACCAGTATCCAGGCTATAGCTAAAAACATTTAGTCTGACGTAGAATAAGGCTGATAGGTTACGGAGTGATGTCTATGCCTTACAGCACAGACTTACGTCAGAAAGCCATTGAAGCGGTCTTGGGGGGT
>JANXAM010000058.1 GCA_025062155.1 Gloeomargarita sp. SKYB120
TACCGTATTCAGTAACAATCGGCCCTGGCCGCCCCTGAAAATACCATTGACCGTTTAACGGAGAGCAGTAATCACGAGTAGCGTAGGCAGATGGCGCAAGCGCCAGACCTGATGTCAGAGCCGTTGTCGCTGTAAACAAAGTGAGATGAGCCAAGCCCTTTCTAAGATTGGCGAGATGATGTTTCATGTTGTTACTCCCATGTGATTGTTGGTGGGCAATGGCTGTTTGTGAATCGGTGAAAACCCCGTTAGCACTGCAGTAGCAAGCGCTATCTGAGTTTTCTTGGATAGACCATAAGCCATCACAAACAGCTTAATTTCACTGTATTCAAGATGTCCGAATGGTGATGGTGATCCCCCTCAATAAAGGTGTGTGATGATCATCAAAAGGACTAGCGTGATAAATTTTGCACAAAAACCTTAATCCCTTAATCAGCGACCCATCAGCTACAGAACCGTTCCCATGCTTTTTTCAGAGATAAGCACATAAAAGTAACTCTCCGGCAAAGTACAGCAAGCCCCATTTTAAGAGCAGTTATTGTAGTGCACCGGCGAGCGTGGCTTTCCCCCGCGTGTTAAACAAAACCTGAAGAAATGCCTAGGGCTGCACCACCCTGCGGATAATGGGAGTGGTCCGCTCAAGCCAAGGTGGTGTTCTATGACGACAGCAACGCCAACAGCGCCCCAGCCCTTGTACGAAGACGACCGGACGGGGTTGAGTGTGGAGACGCTCAAGCGAGCATTTATGGACAACTTGTTCTACATCCAGGGCAAGTTTCCGCGTCTCGCCACCCAGCATGACTACTACATGGCCCTAGCCTACACGGTGCGCGACCGGCTGCTACAACGGTGGATCAGTACGGCTGAAACTTACACCACGAACAAATCCCGCACGGTGTGTTACCTGTCAGCGGAGTTTCTCATGGGACCGCACCTGGGTAACAATCTCATCAACCTGGGGATTTACGACCAGGTGAAACAGGCGATTACGGAACTAGGCTTGGACTTTGACGCTCTGCTGTACCAGGAAGAAGAACCGGGCTTGGGCAATGGGGGTTTGGGACGGCTGGCGGCCTGCTTTTTGGACTCCCTAGCGACGCTGCAAATTCCCGCTATCGGCTACGGCATCCGTTACGAATTCGGCATTTTTGACCAGGAGATTCGCGACGGTTGGCAAGTCGAAATCACAGATAAATGGCTGCGCTTTGGTAACCCCTGGGAAATTGCGCGACCGGAATGGGCGGTGGACGTCAAACTCGGCGGTTACACCGAACCCTACACCGATGAACAGGGGAACTATCGGGTGCGCTGGCATCCCCACCAGGTGATTAAAGGTGTGCCCTACGACACCCCTATCTTGGGTTATCTGGTCAATACGGCCAACACCCTGCGTCTATGGAAAGCCGAAGCGCCGGAATCGTTCGATTTTGCAGCGTTTAATCGCGGGGATTATTACGGGGCGGTGGATGAAAAGATTGTTTCCGAAAACGTGACCAAGGTGCTTTACCCCAACGATGAACCCATCCAGGGCAAGCGCTTGCGGTTGATGCAGCAGATTTTCTTTGTCTCCTGCTCGCTCCAGGACATGTTCCGCATTTTGAAGGGGCAGGGAATTCCCGTCACCGATTTCCACAAAAAATTCGCCATCCAACTCAATGACACCCACCCAGCCATTGCGGTGGCAGAACTGATGCGCCTGCTGGTGGATGAACACCACCTGGACTGGGACACCGCCTGGGACATCACCACCCAAAGCTGCGCTTACACCAACCACACCCTGTTGCCGGAAGCTCTGGAGCGCTGGCCCTTGGATATGTTTGCGTCGCTGTTGCCGCGCCATCTGGAAATCATCTACGAAATCAACCGGCGGTTTCTGGACCTGGTGCGGGAGCGGTTCCCTGGTGACCTGGGTAAGGTACAACGGATGTCCTTGATTGACGAAAGCGGCGAACGCTACGTGCGCATGGCGAATCTGGCTACCGTCGGCAGCAAGGCGGTCAATGGCGTGGCGGCGTTGCACACGGAATTGCTCAAACAAACCGTACTTAAGGACTTTTACGACCTGTGGCCGGAGAAGTTCCAAAACAAGACTAACGGCGTGACTCCCCGGCGCTGGCTGCTGTTGAGCAATTTACGTCTCAGCCGGTTGATTGCTAGTCGCATTGGCAAGGACTGGGTGACCCACTACGAACAGCTCCGCCAGTTGGAAGCCCACGTGGACGACCCCCAATTCCGGCAGGAGTGGCGAGACTGCAAGCGGGCCATCAAAGCTGAGCTGGTGGATTTCATCCGCGAGCGCACCGGCGTGGTGGTGGACCCAGACTCGATGTTCGATGTGCAAATCAAGCGCATCCATGAATACAAACGGCAACATCTCCAGGCGCTGCACATTGTGGCCCTGTATAACCGGCTCAAGCGCAATCCCGGTTTAGAAATTCCCCCCCGCACCTTTATCTTCGGCGGTAAAGCGGCGCCTGGCTATTTCATGGCCAAGTTGATTATCAAACTCATTAACTCGATTGCCGAGGTGGTCAACCACGACCCGGACATCCAAGGGCGCATCCAGGTGGTGTTTTTGCCGGACTACAACGTGAAGCTGGCCCAGCGGGTGTTTCCTGCCGCCGATTTATCTGAGCAAATTTCCACCGCTGGCAAGGAAGCCTCTGGCACCGGCAACATGAAATTTGCCCTGAATGGCGCTGTGACGATTGGCACGCTGGACGGGGCCAACATCGAAATCCGCGAGCGCGTGGGTGCAGAAAACTTCTTCCTGTTCGGGTTGACGGCCCAAGAGGTCATGGCCCTGCGTGCTCAGGGATACCGGCCCTGGGAGTACTACAACAGCAACCCCGTGCTCAAGGAAGTGATTGACCAGATTGCCAGTGGGATGTTTTCGCGAGGGGATACGTCTCTGTTTCGGCCCCTGGTAGATTCGCTGCTCAACCACGACCCCTATTTCCTGCTGGCGGATTTTCAGTCGTTTTTAGACTGCCAAGACCAGGTCAGCGAAACCTATAAAGACCCAGAGCGCTGGACCCGCATGTCCATCCTGAACACGGCTCGCACGGGTTATTTCTCGTCGGACCGGACGATTCAAGAGTACTGTCGGGACATTTGGCGGGCGTCGCCCGTGCCCATCGAACTCAAACCCTACGACCATTACCAGGCGGGGATGCGTTTGACCTAGGGGGAGCCATGGGACTGCATTTGTACTTGCTACGTCACGGGGAAACCACTTTTAGCCAGACAGGGGGTTACTGCGGCATGCTTGACCCCGAACTCACGCCCGCAGGCCAGCAGATGGCGGCGGAATTCGCCCAGGCCTACCGGGAACTTCCCTGGACAGCAATCTTTTGCAGTCCTATGCGGCGGGCGGTGGCGACGGCAAAACCCCTGGCGGAAGCGGTGGGATTGCCCATTGAACTCCGGGACGGCCTAAGGGAAGCCCACTACGGCGCCTGGGAAGGCCAAACCCCCGACTGGGTGAAGGAACATTACCTGGAGGATTACATCCGCTGGATGACCGACCCGGCCTGGAATGCGCCAACAGGAGGCGGTGAAACGGCAGTGCAGGTGGCGAACCGGGCCATGCCCGTCATTGCGGAAATCGAGGCGACCTATCCCGATGGGAATGTGCTGGTGGTTTCCCACAAGGCCACTTTGCGCATTATCCTGTGTAGCTTACTAGGCATTGACCTGGGGCGCTATCGGGACCGGATTAACGTCTTGGTGGCGTCGGTGAGTGTGGTGCGCTTTACCCAGTACGGCCCATTGCTGGAGCGCATGGGGGACCGCAGTCACCTGAACCCGGAATTGCGGGCTTTGCCAGGGACTTAAACAAACGTACGTGTTCTGGAGGAACAACGATGACGCTGAAAGTTGGCATCAATGGCTTTGGCCGCATTGGGCGGTTGGTGTTCCGAGCGGGGATTGACGACCCGAATGTAGAGTTTGTGGGGATCAACGACCTGGTGCCCCCGGATAACCTGGCCTACCTGCTCAAGTACGACTCCACCCACGGGCGCTTCCGGGGTACGGTGGAGGCTAAGGAGGATGGGATTGTGGTGAATGGGCGCTTTGTTCCCTGTTTTTGCTGCAAAGACCCGGCGGAATTGCCCTGGGCGAAAGTGGGTGTGGACTACGTGGTGGAATCCACCGGCCTGTTTACGAGCTACGACGGGGCCAGCAAGCACCTAACGGCGGGTGCCAAACGGGTGGTCATTTCTGCGCCCACCAAAGACCCCGATAAAGTCGCCACGTTTGTTGTGGGTGTCAATGACCATCAGTTCGACCCGGCCCAGCACACCATTGTTTCCAACGCCAGTTGCACCACCAACTGCCTGGCCCCCATCGCCAAGGTGATTCATGAGCATTTCGGGTTAGCGGAGGGGTTGATGACCACGGTGCATTCGTTTACAGCTACCCAACCCACCGTCGATGGCCCCAGCAAAAAGGACTGGCGTGGCGGGCGGGGCGCGACCCAAAACATCATTCCGTCTTCAACGGGAGCGGCCAAAGCAGTGGCACTTGTATTACCCGAACTGAAGGGGCGGTTGACAGGGATGGCGTTCCGGGTGCCCACGCCCAATGTCTCGGTAGTGGACCTGACCTTCCGCACCGAAAAAAGCACCAGTTACAAGGAAATCTGCGCGGCGATGAAAGCGGCCAGCGAAGGACCCTTGCGGGGCATTTTGGGTTATACGGAGGAGGAAGTCGTTTCTACTGATTTCAACGGCGACCCCCACTCCAGCATTTTTGATGCAGGCGCTGGGATTGAGTTAAATCCCCACTTTTTCAAGGTGGTGGCCTGGTACGACAACGAGTGGGGCTACTCCCTGCGGGTGCTGGACCTGATGCGCCGGATGGCCCAGAAAGAAGGGCTGCTGGTCTAGATGGCTGCACTCGACTGGTGGCAATGGCTGGGGCGAGCTGTACGCATCACTGCCGGCGTCTATGGGGGATTATTGTTATTGCTGTGGTTAGGGCAGGCGCGGCTCATGTATTTTCCTAGTCGCCAGATCGTTGCCACCCCCCAGGACACGGGATTGTCCTACGAGGACCTGCGCTTGACGACTGCCGATGGGGTCACGATTAGCGCTTGGTGGATTCCTGCCCCTGACCCCAATGCGCCGGTGCTTTTATTTGCCCACGGCAACGGCGGCAATATCAGCTACCGCTTGCCCTACATGCGCATCTTTTATGGGCTGGGCCTGGCCAGTTTGTTTTTCGACTACCGGGGCTACGGCGAGAGCGAAGGAGAACCCACTGAGCAGGGCACCTATCTCGACGGCGAAGCGGCCTGGCGTTATCTCACCGAGACGCGTCACATTCCCCCGGAGCGCATTGTCCTGTATGGCGAGTCGCTGGGGGGAGCGATTGCCACCTATTTAGCCGTGCGTTTCCGACCGGCAGGGGTGATTTTGGGTTCTACATTCACCAGCGTTCCCGACATCGCCAAGGGTCTGTTTCCCTACATGCCGGTGGACTGGCTGGCTCAATTTCAGTACAACAACCTGGAGCGCATCCAGCAGATTCATGTGCCGGTGCTGGTCATCCATAGCCCCCAGGATGAAATCATCCCCTTCGACCACGGGAAACGGTTGTACGCTGCTGCCAACGAACCCAAATTTTTCTTGCAAATTCAGGGGGATCACAACGAAGGATTTTTAGATTCGCTGCCGGTTTATGAAGCAGGCATTCGCCAATTTCTTGAAAAGATCTTTCACACTCAGAATTGAAGGGTAGCGTAAACCCCTACATGTTTCTCTGTTGGTTGCTTCTCAAGCGTGACAACCTAAATGTTTCCTGCTGTAGAAAAATACCAGTAGCGAGCAAGGTTTCGGTAGATACAAACATCGTTCTATATAAAAACACTTAGTCTGACGTAGAATAAGGCTGATAGGTTACGGAGTGAT
>JANXAM010000059.1 GCA_025062155.1 Gloeomargarita sp. SKYB120
CTGTAAGCATTCAAAAAACTTGCGCACGACTTGCTTTTTACCTTCTTGACTCAGGGCGTCTTCTTCAGCTTTAAGTCGCATGAGTCCCCAGGTAGCTAAGTAGGTGTACAGTTCCAGGGCTTGGTTCTTCTGCTCTTTTAGAGTTTCTATGACGCCCCTACTATTGCGTTTCAACTCCTTGAGAGCGTCATAAACTGGTGTTGCCAATGTGCGTGGGTCAAATGTCATCATTGCTCACCTCCAAGCATCACTTGACAGCGCCATTAAAGACCTGCACAAACCCGCGTCCTAAACTCTCTTGCCCTCCGATTTGCAGGACATCTTGTTGACTCAGTAATCGCTCAAATTCCTGCTGAGCTTCTTCACTATCTTCACTGGCTTGCGCCGTAACACCCCAAGGGAAATACATCAAGGTATCAGGTGGAATGGCCTCCTCATAGCGAAATCCCCCTTCCACCACCTTGTGCTCGCTTAATTTGACCTTTACCTGGCGCCAGAGACTCATCTGAATCAACGTGGCGCAGTGCTGGTCTGGCAATACAATAACTGAATTAACACCCGCATCTGGCACCGGAATATAGTTTTGATAATCCTGCCATGAGCGCAAGCCATCTCTGAGAATAGCGTCTTTGAGATAGATGGGACGATTCTCAGGGAGATTGGTACTGTACTCGACAGGCACTTCTAAATCCTGACCAGTCACGCGCAACCAACGTTTCACTAGCAAGGGACATGTAATCCAAACCACTCCATGACTTAGGGACGGTACGGGCACCCACAATAGCGACCCATCCCCAATCCAAATAGCCCCTTGATAGAGTTGCTCTCCATCTTGACCAATCTCATTCCCAAAGAGCCAAAATTTTTGCTCTCGGTCAGTCACATTTGCCCGCAACCGCCCCCGAATTGTACTTGACGGAATATAGGGCAAATTGGTGTGGGATTCACGGGCAATTCCTAGCAGGTTACCCTCTTGAGTTGTTCCGCCCGTGTGCAGTGGCGACAGTAAAAACAGATAGACGATGTTCATCGGTCGCTTCTCCAATTAGGGTCAACAAAAACTTGGTAACCAGAGCATTTCGCTATAGCCCAACAAGCGCCAGCGATGATAGGGGTTTGGTGTGCCCTTGTGGGTATTCACAGGTTCATCTTGAGCAAGTCTGGCGGGACGTTCCAAAAAATACACACTCCCCGGCGGTGCCGCAAACACCTGGGGCGCTGGTAAGCTAAATTCCTCATCTTTTTCATCGCGAGCGCGAATCCGACCGTTAATGGGAATCGGTTTATCAGTGGCAACGCTAACCAACGGACCGACCTGGGGTGTGTTCGGTCGTGGATGGGCCAAATGCCATTCCCAGGGCCAGGCGCGACACAGCGAAACACCGTCTCGCATTTTGATAAACACCCCAGGCGTAATGAGATAGGCTAAACAGCGTTCCTGGGACTTTTGAATTGCCTGAGAACGTTGCTCTAACTCATGCCATTGTTCTTGCAATTCAGAACAAGCCTTCATTACCACATAATGTCCTTCGCCTCCCAGTCGTAATGGTACTGGTTCTTCAATCAATAGGGGCTGACCTTGCTGAGTTGATTCATCATAGGTTTCCAGGGAAACCGCTAAGCTCCACCCAGGTTTAAGCCGCACACAGGTTTCTACAAAGTAGCCATCGGTTTCCTTCACCCACCGGCCTGCTTCTTGAATCGTATTATGCGGACGAATTTCAACATCCCACGGCTCTTCCACACCCTCTTCCGGCATACCCTTTTGGGGGTCCCACAACTTGAGTATCTCTGCATAGGGGAAATAAGCGGCTCCTTTCTCTTTAGTGGACCCTTTAGCAGCAGAACTAACTAGCGGTGCCGGTCGCGTTTCGTCCCAGTAGCAACGGTGATAACCATCGGATTTAGGCAACCAACTCACCGGCATCAGAAATTCCCCCTGGAAGATATGGAGCGGTCGCGGGAAATAGAGCTGCTGGTCAAAACACAAAAAAGGCCCCCGAATCCGTAACTTAGCCGGTTTACCAAGATACGCTTGAATAGCCCCACTAATAACATGACCCGTCGGTGGGAAGCGGCCACTGGCCCAAGCGCGTTCCCCTGGCGTAAAGGGCTTCGCATCCCGAAACATCAACACATCCAATGGCGTTAAGGTGTACCACATTACAGTCGCCTCCCCAATTCAACATGGCGGTTGCGCAGGTGAAAAGCAGCGAGTTTCAGCCAGTTTTGCAGGTCATCACTTTTTTCCTTTTGGTCATTTAAAACCTTGGACTCTAGTTGCCAAGCATTTACCAAAAAAGTTCGTAGTTTTTCCTGAAATGCAGCCTGAGCTTCAGTGTTTCCTTGCCAAACTTCCCGTCGCTCGCAAAAGAGAGTGACCCAATCGGTAATGGCATCTTCTGTAGGAGCGGGGTGTTGTTCCCAAAGTTGGGCTGCTTGTTCAAATAGGGCGCTTTGTTCGGCGTCCAGTTGATAGGTTTCCCAATCAAATTCTAGTAAGTCCCGCCAAGTTTTGAACATCTCGAATTTTCCAGTTGCCGTTAAACAATTGCCATTTGCGTACAACACGCGCACTTGCACTGCATTTTTAGATTTTCCAGTGCGGTCTTTATGTTTTTTCGCCTGACTTTCAGCTTCCCATAAGTTTTCCAGAGCAATTGCCAGGGGCACCGAATGATGGGCAATCACCACCCCAAAACTAATCGTGGCCTGACTTCCTAGCGTGAACAAGGGACGCTTGCTCAGACCTTTGGGCGGCTCTCCCCGTGACCATTGCCAGTAATTGCCGCGATGGATGAATTCACCACCTGGGTCCTCATCTCCACGAAAACACTGGCGAATATCCCACAGCCATTTATCCCATTCCCACAGATTCACGTAGGCCAGAACATCATCCCCGCCACCATAAATCAGTCGCCCTGCGTAGCGTTGTTCAGTGAGATAAGGCGCCAATTGATTTGAAAAATCTAACAGGGCCCGACTTAGCGCATTATGGGTTGCTGGCCCCATGCGTTTTTTAAGTTGTTCATCTTTGACAAACTCAGCAAAGGCATTTTTCACCTCATCCAACTCTTGCTGATTAATGACATCCCCAATTTGGGACTCTTGACCATCGGCCAAGCGTTGTAGGGGATTAGGCAAATAATCGTAGTATTTTTTCATTTTGGCGCCCTTCAGCCAGTCACTCATACCATCCCCATCGCCCGCCGCTAATACGTACCAGTTCGCCGGATTGACGCTAGGATAAAACTTATCCAATATGTTCTGAATATCCTGCTGATATTGCCGGCGCGTTTCGTCATCCACATCGTCCAGCTCTTCCACCAGCCAACCGGCGTTTAGTAAACGGGGATGAAATTGCTGGTTCTGCCGGTCAGCCCAAGGAATACCCCACTTGTGACGCATCTTACGCAAGACGCTATTGACCCAGGGATGTCGCTGTTGGATTGCCCGGCATGTGGCTTCAAAGTGTTCTCGCTCTCGCTGCTTGTGAACTTTCAAGTAACCTGCAACACCGGCGGTCAAATCAGGATATGATGCTGCAATTTCATCCTCATCTACACCGGTCAACAATTCAGGGAGAACTTGGTGCAAGACCCGTTTAACCGTTTCCGTTGCATTGAGTTTTTCTCGCCCATCAAACAAACCGGCTCGGTTGCTCCAATAACGGTGACTTTCCCCATCGGTGAGCCATCGCTGTCCCGGGGTGCGATTGTGGGAAGGATGCACCACCGGGCCGATACCGGAAACCGTACTGCGGGGACCAAACACCACTGGTAATTCCCAATCCCGCGCATTTTTACAGGCTGCTTGCACTCGTCGCGTTTGATCCACCACCGCCGCCCACCAGGAACCCACATTGACACCGGGTTTGTATTGCCGCCGTTGCTGAGCCTGCTCATCCCAGAAACTCTTACGCAAAAAGGCCAATTCACTGTCCTTAAATAACCATTGCTCTTGGGACAAATGACAGAAGCTATTTTGCGCTTTGACCCAAGGCTCTTCAGTAATCGCAATGGGTGATTTGAGAATCGTCGTATCTTTTAGGGAGTGCCCCGGCGCTCCAATCGGAACCGCCGCCCAATAATGCTGCCATTGATGCGCTAACCACCCCTGCCACGTGGGGTCATGCTCCGCCAATTCAGGCATCCAGTATCGTTCCTGCTGGAGATGCTGAAAGACTTTCTGAGCTAACTTTCGCCACTCCTCCAGTAGGGTTTGTTTTGCTGTCTGCATCGCTGCCTTGACTCGGTCCTCAGGCAAAACCACCATAATCACATTCGGAAAACCGGCGGTGAGTAATTTCTCTGGCAACGGTTGTGTTATCCAGTTAGAAAAATCGGGATATTTTTCTAGTAACCAATGGTCAATTAAGGGCTGGGCATAAAGACTGGGGTAGAGCAAACAATCAGGGCCATATTTCACTGCTAGTTGCCAACAAATGCGAGCAGATAAATAGTGCAATATCCAAGAACCTGCCCAAAAATCTCGCATCTTACGACTGGCTTTAATCAATTCCTGTACAGGACTAAAGGTGAAGCTGGCAATGTGGGGCTGGGTTTTCTGGGGACGTTCATAGCCAGCTAAGGCACCGGCCAGAGCAGACGTAATGCTGGCATGACTCCAAATAGAACCGTCGGGCAACCGAGTTTCCGCCGGCATGAGCATCAAACTATCGTCCTGGAACGCTCGGCAGATAGCTTCTGGAAAGCACCGCCAGAACCACCAAAACACCTTGGCTCCATCTTGGCTCTGTCGGATTTCGCTAGGAATTACCGCTTCTTCTCGCTGGCGCAAGTAGTCCCGGCGGTTTGCCGCATTGGTTAGCCGATAATGTTCTTCCCTGGTTAACTGCCAAAAAATTTTTTCCACTGACAAAAGATGGACAATTTCCAACCCTGTACCTAAC
>JANXAM010000060.1 GCA_025062155.1 Gloeomargarita sp. SKYB120
GGCGCCGTGCGGACCGACGTCCCATTAATCATAATCCGACCGGATTTGAGCTGGGCGTAAGTCACCAACCCAAAGGTGGGCCGCACCCGCCGGGGAATTGCAAAATCCACCACCGGTACCACAATGTCCTCATCCTGAACAGCACAAGCCTCGATGACCTGCTCATCCAGCACGGGAAACGGCACCCCCACTCCCAGGTACAACGACGGGCCGTAGTGCTTGAAAAAACAGCCTCGCACCCAGCGACTATCCATCTGGTGGGCATCCCCGATGAGGGCAACCGTAGCGGCTGGGCCGATAGGGATACGATTGGGCAACCGTTTTTGCAACGGGAAATGCTGGGTGCCCTCCCAGGCGATATACCCCACCCCGCCGCCCAAGAAAATCCGGGTGCCAATGCCCACACACCGCAAATCCGGGTCGTTCAACAGGGGCGAGAGTGCGCCTCCACAGGCATAGACCGCGTTGCCCAACTGGGGCAGTAACGGCCCGAGATAGGTGTAGAGCGTCCGGTCACCGCCGTTGACCCCCACGATGAAGTTCTGGTACAGATTGCGGGGGTTGTAGAGGTAGAACTGGTTGATGGTGTCCTTGCGGATGCGGGTCTCCAAGCTGGCGCGGGGGTAGCAGTCAGTAGCATAACCAGTGGCCTTGAGGGTGACCGCCTGCCCTGCAATCAAATCGGCAATCACGTGGCCGCCACCCCGCTCGCTTCCCTCCAGTTCACTGGGTTGCGATGCCCCGATGACCACATCCACTGCCCCAAACCCCGTGTAGGCCGGCACGCCATCTAGCCAACAGCGCTGGAGTTTGATGGGGGGGTCAGTTTGCCCCAGGTTCAAAATGGCGCCTGAGGCCTCCATTGGCTCGAAGGTTCCCGTCGTAATGACATCTACTGTACGGGCGCAGCGAGCAATCCCCCATTCCTTAACCCTGGCTTTGAGTTCCGCCGCTGTCCAAACAACGGCTGCGCGCGCTTGGATTTTGGCGTTAATCTCGGCCAGGGTGCGTTGAACCATTACTCCGTTGCCGGCGCCAGTTCATCCTCCTCAGTGCTACCCCGTTGCCGTCCGCGCGTCAAGGCATTGTACAGCATAATGCCAATGGCTTTGATGAGATTGCCTTCCAACTCACGGAACATTTGCATATTCAGCCCAAAGGCATGATTGGCTTCTTGGACAATCGCCTCTACCGTTGCCGCGTCCACCGGCAGGCTGTCGAGCGTGCGGCGATAGTGGGCTTTGAAGGCTTTTTCGTCGGGAATTTGCTCAAACCGGTAAAAGGCCACCCCCTCCTCCCCCAAGTTCATGGCATTTTGGGCGATTTTCTTTAAGAGTTGGCCGCCGGACAGGTCTCCGAGGTAGCGCGTGTAGGCATGGGCCACTAGCAACTCTGGTTGCGTCTCAGCCACCGTCTCGATGCGCTGCACATAGGTCTGACCAGCAGGGGAGAGTTGGATTTCCTCGCGCCACTGGGGGCCGTAGTAAAACGCCAGGTCTTTCTCCAGCGCTGGTTGTCGCACCAATTCGGGGAAATAGATGGGACCAACTACCGGATGTTGCCGGTGCCGGGCCATGGCCGCCTCCAACGCGCCGTAAACAAAATAAAAATTGGCCACCAGTTTGCGATAGGACTGCTTTTCCACCACTCCTTTGAGAAAACACCGGACAAAGCCGACATTCTCTGCCATGGTGTGGGCTTTCTTGGTGCCTTCCCGTAAGGCCAACGCCAATTGACTACTCATAATTAAACATCCGCTATGATGTGAACAAGAACCACTACTGGATACGTATCACAGCTCTCCCCCATTAACTAAACATAAAGCCTGAGGCGATGTCTTACCGTTAAAAATCATTAAGGATGCAGGCGACGACTATCTTACAGTGCGGTCATCCCCTCCTCCGCCAGCCAGCTCAACCGGTTACAGACGTGGGCCATCCACAGGTACAGGCTCTGGCAGAGGACTTGGTCCGGGTTTGCCAGGACGCTCGGGGGGTAGGGTTAGCTGCGCCGCAAGTCGGGGTACCGTGGCAGATGATAGTAGTGGCATCACGGCCCAACCCCCGCTATCCCCATGCGCCCTTGATGGAACCCCTGGTGATGATCAACCCCGAAATCGTGGCGATGGACGGTGAACCGGTGTGGGGCTGGGAAGGGTGTTTGAGTGTACCCAATCAACGTGGTTTAGTGGCGCGGGTGCCCTGGGTGCAGGTGCGATATGTGAACGTGCAGGGCGAAGAAATGACCCAGGAATTTAGCGATTTTGTGGCGCGGATTGTCCAGCATGAGTACGACCATCTCCAGGGGAAACTATTTTTGGACCGTCAACCGCAACGACTCTTGAGCGAAGCGGAATATCAAGCCCAGATAGTGAACGCCTGATCCCAAAAAATTTCTGTGGTTCAATTGGCCCCCCATCGAACCTGTGCGATAGTAACCTCAATCTCCAAACGTGTGGCCTATGTGCCTGGGATCAGCCTATGGTTTCCCCCTTTGTACTGGCGTTGTTTATCTTTGTCCTGGCAGCATTTGCTGGGTTTGAGGTGATTAACAAAGTGCCACCGACGCTCCACACCCCGCTCATGTCTGGTTCCAATGCGATTTCGGGAATTGCCGTGGTGGGAGCGATTCTGCTGGCAGGTCATGCAGACGATGGACTGAGCCAAGTGTTGGGCATTCTAGCCATTGCGCTGGCGACTGTGAACGTAGTGGGGGGATTCCTGGTCACCGACCGGATGTTGCAAATGTTCAGGAGATAAATAACTGTTGTCCGTTGTAAGTGGGACGCTGCCTATGGATGTCGCTGCCTTATTGCCGACTGTGATTGAATTGACCTATCTAGTAGCTGTTTCCCTCTTCATTGTGGGGATTAAAAAATTAGGTTCGCCGGCGACGGCACGGATGGGCAATCGCTGGGCGGCGCTGGGGATGCTGCTGGCAATAGCGGCGACATTACTGCAACAGGGAATTTTGCACTACAACCATATTCTGCTGGGACTGCTGGTTGGGTCAGTGGTGGGTGCTTGGTTGGCCTATCGAGTGGAAATGACCGCCATGCCCCAGATGGTTGGCCTGCTGAATGGTCTCGGCGGCGCAGCGTCGGTGCTGATTGCCACGGGGGAATTCTGGCGCAGTGTCCTCGCAGGCGTGGCGTTGCCCAAGGCGGCGTTGGTCTCGACGGTGTTGGGGGTGATCATTGGCGGCGTCACCTTTACCGGTAGCCTCATTGCCTTTGCGAAGCTCCAGGGTTGGATGACGGGACAACCAGTGGTTTTGCCGGGGCAACGGTGGCTCTCAGCGGGAACGCTGGCAGCAACGTTGGGAGCAGGATTGGTGCTATGGCCGGCGCCGTTACAGCTAGGGGCGTTTGGAATCGTGCTGGTTTTGTCGCTAGCGCTCGGAGTTTTATTTGTCCTGCCGGTGGGAGGGGCGGATATGCCCGTGGTGATTTCCCTGTTGAACTCGTTTTCGGGGCTAGCGGCGGCAGCAGCAGGTTTTATCGTCCTCAACGATGCTCTAGTGGTGTCTGGCGCTTTGGTGGGTGCATCGGGCTTGATTTTGACCCAAATTATGTGCAAAGCCATGAACCGCTCCTTGGCGAACGTATTATTCGGCGCGCTAATGGCGCAACAGGCAGGCGAAGCAGGCGGAGTGACTGCTGTCAAGGGAGTGATCCGGCGGATCGACGAGGAGGAAACGGCCATGATGCTGGCCTACGCCCGGTCAGTGGTGATTGTGCCGGGGTACGGAATGGCAGTGGCCCAAGCTCAGCACGCATTGCGGGAATTGGCGGATGCCCTCGAGCGGCGGGGGGTGGAGGTGAAATACGCGATTCATCCGGTAGCCGGACGCATGCCAGGACACATGAACGTATTACTGGCTGAAGCCAACGTCCCCTACACTCAGCTCTATGACATGGAGGCCATCAACCCAGAGTTTGAACATACGGACGTGGTGCTAGTGGTGGGGGCCAACGACGTGGTGAATCCGGCAGCGCGGCATGATAAGCATAGTCCTATTTACGGGATGCCTATTCTGGAAGTGGATAAAGCCAAACGAACCATCGTGATTAAACGCAGTATGAA
>JANXAM010000061.1 GCA_025062155.1 Gloeomargarita sp. SKYB120
CGGCTGTAGGGAAGCAACTGCTGCACCGCTCGGCGGCGATAACTGACATCTGGCTCAACCAAGGTAATGGCCAATTGCTCAGGTGGCAAAACGACTGGTGAATTCTCCATCGCCGCACCCGAAAAATTGCACCTTGTTTTCAGGGGGATGCCAACTCTGTAAAGCCTGTTGATAGGTGGCTAAATCCTGAGCAAATTCGTTGGTATGCACCGCCCGGATGCGCTCAAAGGATTTTTTGGTTTCTCGGGTCACCGACTGGCTCCTGTAAAATCTGCTGTTTCTAGGTGCTTCACTCGTTGCAAGTTCGCATGTTTCAGAACCGTCGCTTGAAAATTGGCCTGTTCCACGTCGGCTCCCTGCAAATTGGCAAAACTCAAATCCGCGCCGGTGAAGTTACTGCCCTGTAAACGGCTGGCTTGTAGTTGCACACCGGTCAGATTGGCTGCCACCAGTTGCGCGCTCTGCAAGATGGCCCCCGATAAGTCCGCCGCAGCCAGATTGGCCTGCTGGAAACTTGCGCCGCTCAAATTCGCCCCAGCTAAGTTAGTACTGCTTAAATTAGCCTGGTCGAGAATGGCTCCCCGTAAATCAGCGCCTTGCAAGTCGGCCTGGCTCAAATTGGCTCCTGTTAAATCCGCGCCCCGCAAGTTGGCGCCCCGCAAGTCCAAGCCGCTGAGATTGCGACCCCGTAAGTCTGCCCCGTTGAAGGCACATTGACGACACACCTTCTGGCGGAGTTGCTGCTCAATCGTGAGCGCAGTTGGGCGTTCTAACCCTGGCCGAGAAATGAAGTGCCACCCGCTCCAACCCAGCACCAGTATTCCGAGCGGTACTAGCCAGGCGAACCGGCGCGGCGGGAGCTTACGGGATGCATGCAGCTCGGCGATGGCCTGGTGGATGTACTCGGAAGGAATCTGAGCGGCCTGCCCGGCTTCCAGAAGCTCGTTTACGGAGTAGCTGGGAAGTTGCCCCTGGGACTCCAGATGCAAACGGGCAGCCCGCCGGAAAATCTCCGCCGCCAAGTGCTCAGGAATACGATGCTGACTCGGTTCCATTGCGCTCGCGCTCCCGCACCCCTATTCTAGCCGGACGCCCCCCACCCGTAGATTGATAAGAAAAATTAACATCAGCGATTGCAAATTTTGAGCCATGCGCCCCTTCCCCTTGCTTCCGAAGGTCGTTATGGTGAAAAGCAGGGTTACTTTGTACTACCCTGGTCAAGCTCGGTATTTTTGTTGATCCCTGTCGTGTTCATTTGAGGTCGTCCATGCTGGCGTGGTTTCTGGAGTCGGTCTGGTTAGTTCCCCTTTACCCCTTCGTAGGGACGATTATTGCGGCGTTGTGGTTTCCTGGGATTATCCGGCGCACGGGGCCACGACCGGCGGGCTACTTCAACACGTTGATGACGCTGGTGAGTTTGATCCACTCGGGGCTGGCGCTGCTGGCACTCTGGAAGTACGAACCGCTGTATGTGCAGGTGCCCTGGCTGCAGGTTGCAGGCTTAGACCTAACGTTGCCGTTGGAGATTTCTAAAACTTCCCTAACGGCGCTCGTAGTCATTTTCTTGGTGAATTTACTGGCCCAGATTTACGGGTTTGGCTATATGGAGATGGACTGGGGCTGGGCCAGGTTTTACTCATTGCTGGCGTTTTTTGAGGCAGGGATGAGCGCACTGGCACTGTGCGACTCCCTGTTTTTTTCTTACATGATTCTGGAGATTTTGACGCTGGCGACGTATTTGTTGGTGGGGTTTTGGTTCCCGCAGCCGCTGGTGGTGACAGGTGCACGCGATGCATTTTTGACGAAACGAATTGGGGATTTGCTTTTGCTGATGGGGGTGCTGGCACTGTGGCCGCTGGCGCGCACCTGGAATTTTACGGAATTGGCCCAATGGGCGCAACAGCCGGAGACGATTGCCTATGCCCAGGCGCATCCGGGGATATTCCTGGCGGTGGGATTGGGGCTGCTGGCGGGGCCGATGGGGAAATGCGCCCAGTTTCCCTTTCACCTGTGGCTCGATGAAGCGATGGAAGGACCCTTTCCGGCAACCGTCCTGCGCAACTCGGTGGTGGTGATTACCGGGGCGTGGGTGCTGGTGAAACTGATGCCGGTTTGGTCGCTGTCGCCCGGCGCGATGGGCGTGATGGTGGGCGTGGGGGTGGCAACTGCCGTAGGCGCGTCAGCCATTGCCATTGCCCAGATTGATGTGAAACGCACCCTGTCCTATCCAGTTAGCGCTTACCTAGGGCTAGTGTTTATCGCGGTGGGGACAGGGCACCCGGATACGGCCCTGCTGCTGTTGCTGGTGTATAGCTTGACGGCGGGGTTGCCGGTGATGGCGGTGGGCAACATTGTCTGGAACTGCATTACCCAGGATGTGACGTTGCTAGGGGGCTTGTGGTCGCGGCGGCCCATCACGGGCTTGAGTTTTCTAGTGGGAATGGCCGGGCTGGTGGCGCTGCCGCCACTGGGCGGTTTTTGGGCGCTGATGCAATTGCTCAGTGATTTGGATTGGCAATCGCCGCTGCTGGTGGGGGTGGTGCTGCTGGTCAATGGCTTGCTGTCGTTTAGCTTTATGCGGGTGTTCTGCTTGATTTTTGGCAACCGGCCCAAGCAGATGAGCGAGCGGGCGCCGGAATTGCACTGGCCATTTATTCTGCCGATGACGGCGCTGGCGGGGGTGGTGCTGCACATTCCCCAGATACTGGCGGCGGTGGACTTGCTACCGGCCTGGCAAACAGATTGGGGAATTTTACTGACCCTGAGCACACTGTCGGGACTGACGCTAGCGGGAGTGGTTTACCTGAGTCCAGGGATTGCCAAGCCGGTGGTGTTGCCCTGGCGCAGCTTCCAAGATTTGCTGGCTTATGACTTGTACACGCCCCGTCTGTACAAAATGACCGTGGTGGGCCTGGTGGACCTGGTCTCGCGCATTACAGACCTGCTGGACCGCTACGTGGTGGATGGGCTGGTGAACCTGGTGGGCGTTGTGACCATCATCGGCGGCGAGACGCTCAAATACAGCACCTCCGGCAAGTTCCAGTGGTATTTGGTGACGATTCTGCTAGGGCTGAGCTTGGTCGTGGGTCTAGTGATTGTGACGTTGTCCTAGGGAGGAGGGCGCAGGCATGCTGAGTGTGTTGATTGCAGGGCCGGTCTTAGGGGGGGTGGCGGTGTGGCTGGTGCGGGACCCCCGGCAAATGCGACTGCTGGCGCTGGTGGTGAGCGGCTTGATGGTGGCCTGGGCAGGCATTTTGCTGAGCCGTTTCGATGTCACCCAGCCGGGGATGCAAATGCTGGAGACCTGGCCCTGGTTGCCGAATTTGGGGTTGAACTATCGCCTGGGCGCTGATGGGCTGGCAATCTCCCTGCTGGCGCTGAATGCCTTGATTAGCTGGGTGGTGATTTACAGCACGCCGGTGGAGGTGGAGCGCCCCCGTCTGTACTACAGCTTGGTGTTGTGGGCCAGCGCGGGTTTGGCGGGTGCCTTTGCCGCTCAGAATGTGTTGCTGTTTGTGCTGTTTTACGAGCTGGAGCTGGTGCCGCTGTATTTCCTGATTGGGATTTGGGGCGGGCCGAAGCGGGAGTATGCGGCGCTGAAGTTTTTGCTGTACACGGCCATTTCTGGAGTGTTGATTTTAATTGGTT
>JANXAM010000062.1 GCA_025062155.1 Gloeomargarita sp. SKYB120
GAAGGGAAACGCCGGGCAGCTCAGGCGGAAGAGGGTATTGCTATGCTCCAGAGCCGGGTGGATACCCTGATTGTCATTCCTAACGACCGCCTGTTGACCACAATTGGGGAATCTACACCGGTGCAGGAGGCGTTTCGGGTGGCGGATGACATTTTGCGCCAGGGGGTGCAAGGCATTTCCGACATTATTACGATTCCGGGTCTAGTCAACGTGGACTTTGCCGATGTGAAGGCGATCATGGCCGATGCTGGGTCAGCGTTGATGGGAATTGGTACAGGTACGGGGAAAGGCCGGGCTGCCGAAGCAGCGAATATGGCGATTGCCTCACCCCTGCTGGAGTCTTCGATTCACGGGGCCAAGGGTGTGCTGTTTAATATCACCGGGGGCAGCGATTTGAGCCTGCACGAGGTGAATACGGCAGCAGAAATCATTTACAACGTGGTGGACCCGGAAGCGAACATTATCTTCGGAGCGGTATTAGACGACCGCTTGCAGGGAGAGGTGCGGATTACGGTGATTGCCACTGGTTTCCAACCGGCTGTACCGAGCACTAGTTCATTGCCGCGACCGCAACCTACGGTTCGGCCTGTGACCCCGGTGCCCAACCATGCCGCCACGCCTAATGTGGACCTGAAGCCCCAGGTGGAGGAGCCACCGCCAGAAATTGATATTCCTGATTTCTTAAAACGGCGACGGCCACGGCGTTGAACCTGAGCTTCCTGCAGGGAGTCGTCCAGCGGAAGTGCTACGATGACAGGTAGGATTTTGCCGGGGTGAGATGGTGCTGCCAGCTTCTCGTCCTCTGTCTGTACCAATGCCAGTTTCGACCGACCATGGTCGCCTACGCCTGTTTGCAGGTTCAGCTAACGTTCCTTTGGCGGAGGAAATCGCTCGGTATCTGGGCGTAGATTTGGGGCCAATTGTCCGCAAGCGCTTTTCGGATGGTGAGTTATACGTCCAGATTCAGGAATCCGTACGGGGTTGTGATGTCTATCTGCTGCAACCGACCTGCCATCCCGTTAATGACCACCTGATGGAATTGCTGATCATGATTGATGCGTGTCGGCGAGCCTCCGCACGGCAAATTACCGCCGTGATTCCCTATTACGGCTATGCACGCGCCGACCGCAAAACTGCTGGCCGTGAAGCGATTACGGCAAAACTGGTGGCGAATTTGATTACCGAAGCGGGGGCTAGCCGGATTCTGGCAATGGATTTGCACGTGGCTCAGATTCAGGCCTACTTTGACATTCCCTTTGACCATGTCTATGCCAGCAATGTCCTGCAACAGTACATCCTCAGCAAGGGGTTGACCGACTTTGTGGTGGTGTCACCGGATGTAGGTGGTGTCGCCCGAGCCAGGGCCTTTGCCAAGAAATTAAACGATGCCCCCCTCGCGATCATCGACAAGCGGCGCCAGGGGCACAATGTGGCCGAGGTATTGAATGTGATCGGGGATGTGCGGGGCAAGACGGCAATTCTAGTGGATGACATGATTGACACTGGCGGCACGATGACCGAGGGGGCGCGGTTGCTGATGGAACACGGGGCGCAAGCAGTCTATGCCTGTGCTACCCATGCCGTCTTTTCTGGACAGGCGCCCCAGGTGCTTGCTAACAGTGTATTTACGGAGGTGATTGTGACCAATACGATTCCGGTGCCACCAGAGAAGCGGTTCCCCCAGTTAAAAATTTTGTCGGTGGCGAATGTGATTGGCGAAGCCATCTGGCGGGTGCACGAGGACAGTTCCGTCAGTAGCATGTTCCGTTAGAGGGCTTGCCGGAACGGTCACTCCAGGAGTAAAGTCGCATCAAGCAGTGTTTGCCGAGGTCGGTGCTATGGAATCTGAAACCCATCCGCTCGAAAACCATGACCAAGAAACGCCACCCGTGACGGCATCTCCCCAGGCGGAGACAGCAGAAGCAGACCATGTCACGCCGCCGAAAAGCAAGGCAGGTGCAGTAGTGGACTCGCTACGACACACGCTGGCGGATTCCCTCAGTTTTCTGGGGCCGACCTGGGAAAAGGTGCAGAGCTTTTTTAGCGAACAGCGCAAGACTATTAGTTTGGCGGTGGTCATTGCCCTGGCGCTACTGGTTCTGGCGTTGGTGTCGGGGGTGCTGGGGATCATCAATGCCATCCCGCTGTTACCAGCAGTCCTGGAACTATTGGGGTTATGGTATATCCTGCGTTACCTGCTGATGGCGGAATCCCGCAAGGCAGTGGTGCAGGAACTCAGCGAATTTATTAGTAAAGTCACGGGTCAACAGTCGTAAGTGCTGGGGGAGTTTCGCCAGAAGTATCCCTTGGGTTGCCTCACCAGCGAACTCCTGCAAATCCACCAGGGGCAATACCTGGTACGGGTGACAGTGCAGGTGGGTGGGGTGACCTTGGCAACGGGACTGGGGAGTGGCAGCACCATCGAGGGGGCGGAAGACCGCGCCAGGGAACGGGCCTTGATGGCTTTGGGACTGACACCCAAGGAAAAAGAAATGACCCGCCCCGTGTTACTCGCCACTGCTGAACCCAAACCAGTCTCTGCATCACCAGCGGTGGAAGCGCCGGCCACTACGCCTCCTCCCGTAGAAGAGGTCCCCACCCCCCCCAAACTGGATATGCTCGACATCCTAGCCCAAACCACAGCCGAAATGAAGCGATTAGGGTGGACAAATGCCCAAGGGCGGGAATATCTCCGGCGCACCTACGGTCGCAACAGCCGGCAGGAATTGAGTGATCAAGAATTACTCGACTTTTTGAATTACTTGCGTAGTCAACCCAGTGGCAATAGTTCCTTACCCTCCGTTAGTTAACGGTGGAGTTGGGTGTAGGTGCTGGTTGGGCTGGCTCTAACGCAATATCCCGCAACTCAATGAAGGGAATGGTTTGCCCCACTTCTGTCAGGCCCACCCGCACCTTTCCCAGCCGGATAGGCACTTTCACCCGCACGGCTGTGGCTTGGTTGCCCGGCGCCAGTTGAACGGGTAACCCTTCGACTTCAACGTCCAGGATTTCGCCTCGGTCATTGCGCACGATGAATTGTCGCTGGAGTTGCACCGCCTCTGCTCGTTCATTTTGTATGCGCAATAGCAGTACAGCTTGGTCACCTTCTTGGTCTATTCGTTCGAGGGCCATGTAAACTCCTCCCTCTTGCAACGCCAGCAGCGGCAGACGCAAGTTAGGGTCGCTCGGAGCAGGAGTCGGTGTGTTGGGACGAACATGACTGACGCCCATCAGCGCTTGCACTTGTCGGATAATCGCGTCCTCTGCCAGCAATGTGAAAGGCTTGGGGTCGTCATCGGGCGTCACCGGATTCAACGCGGGTTGTCTTACTTTACTCAACGCTTCTTGTCCCAGCCGATAACCAAACCAGGTCGCTACTCCCCCTGCCACCAGCGCCAACACTGTAAACCCTAGGGTGACGACCCCTATCCATCGCTTGGCTTGCCCCATGGGTTTGCTAAAATCGCCTATGCTATTGTATCAGTCCGCACGAGTGGCCGACTGGTAGGGCAAGCGACTCATAATCGCCGGTATGTGGGTTCAAATCCCACCTCGTGCATCGGT
>JANXAM010000063.1 GCA_025062155.1 Gloeomargarita sp. SKYB120
CCATTTACTTGGATAGGCTATTATCCAGTGGTTAAGTGAGAGACTTTTACCAGCGATTGGTCCTGGGAAAGTTTTGGTACTGGATAATCTGCAGCGGTTAGAAAGATGGTAGAAGCGGCTAGATGTCGCTTGGTTTATTTACCAAGATATTCACCTGATTTGAATCCAATTGATAAAACGGTGGGTTAACCATGCGTGGAGTTTAACCAAACGGAACCTACGCTCTCTCGTGGATGAAGCTATCCGTTTTATACGTTAACCTTTGTCAGCTTAGCTGTAACACTATCGCTACCAGCTCGGTGTAACGCGCCATCTGCGCCCACACCTGACGGCGAGTCGGCTCCGGCGCACACAATCAGCACTGAATCGTCAGGACGGCCATGGCAAGACAGGGAGCAACAAGCTAAGCACAGCACATGTGTTTTATCAAACGCTTTGTAGGTGATAGTTGGTTCCTGTACCATCACTGCTATGTTCTGCACGACCAGGGAAGCGGCCAGTCTGGTAGGGTGTACGCTCCGCCAGGTGCAGTATTGGCGCACCAAGGGCCTGGTGGTGCCAGTGGTCAACCCGCAAGGGACAGGTCACAGCGCCTACTACAGCGACGAGAACCTGCGGGACTTAGCCATCGTCCACTACCTGGTGCAACGGGGGTATGACTTGCAGGCGGTGGCGGACGTGCTGTCGGCTATCCGGCGCTTGGGGCTAGAGCAGGCCGAGCGGTTGCTGGTGCGCTGGGATGAGCGGCAACAACAGCTGGTGGTGGAAGCACTGGACAGGGGCCAACTGGAGCGGGAACTGGCAAAGGGAACCTTCAGCCTGACGGTGATTCCGCTGGGGGAGTTACAGCGGCAAATTCAGCAAAAGGTCTCCACCGGGCCAGCGTTGGCGGCGGAGCGGGTGCGGTGGCGGTTGCACCGTGCTGGCTGGGATGAGCGTCCCCACGAAGTCCAGGTGGGTCAAGCCATCCGGTTTCCTGGTCGTCGCCGCCGGGTCGTGGCTGATTACGTCCTGCGGCACGGGGAGTGGGGGCCGATAGCGGTAGTGGAAGTCAAGGCTGGTTACCTGCCTGCGGATGCGGGCCTAGCCCAGGCCAAACGGGCTGCGAGTGTGCTGGGGGTGCGCTTTGCTTATGCCACCAACGGAGTGCAGGTGCTGGAGTATGACTTGATTAGGGGAGTGACTGTTTGGCGGTGGGATTTTCCGACTCCCCAGCAGTTGTGGGAAAGGATGCGGGAACAACTAACGGGTTGATGGGCATAGCCTGTAGTGGTGGGGTAGTGGGCTATACTCCCAAGGTAGATGCTTTTGAGTTGCCAGATGGCTCCTTCGCCCGCCCAGATTGACCGATTACTCCACCAAGCGGTGGAATGCCATTTGGCTGGGCAATGGGAGAAAGCAGAAGCCCTCTACCGCCAAATTCTTCAGCAACAACCGGAGCATCCAGATGCCAGTCACAACTTGGGTCAGCTATGGCGACAGCGGGGTCAACCCAAGGCAGCAATACCTTTGCTGCAGGTTGCGTGGCGTGTAAATCCCTACGCTACCCAGTACTGGCTCTCGCTAGTGACAGCTCTAGCTGAGTGCGGCGAATGGTCCCTCCTTGTGCAGGTGCTGGCACAAGCGTGTGCGACTCAACTAACCCAAGAAACGGTCACGGCCCTGGCGGAGCTTGTCAGTCAAATTGGAGATGCTCTGAGCTGTAACCAGCGCTGGACAGAAGCGTTAGTGGTTCTGGAAAAGGGTGTGGCCCTAGCTCCCAACCACCCAGCCATTTGGAAAAGTTATGGCATCGCACTGCACGGTGCAGGACAGGTGCAAGCGGCTCAGGCAGCCTACGAAAAGGCACTGGCGCTGAATCCCCACTGCTTGGACGCGGTCAATAACTTGGGAGTCTTGGCGATGGGACGCCGAGACTGGCAAGCCGCATTGCACTACTTCGAGCGGGCCTTGGGCATTGCACCGGATCATCCCGATGTGTGGTTCAACAAGGCAATGACTCTGAAAAAACTACAGCGCTTTCAGGAAGCTGAAACCTGGGCACGGCGGGTCTTGGATGCCCGGTCTCAGGACCCCAGGGTGTTGCGGTTGCTGGGTGAGATTCTGACGGAGTTAAGACAGTATTCTGAAGCGCGTGAATGGCTGGAAAAGGCTTTGGGCCAAGAGCCGGACAACTGGGAGACTTTACAGGCGTTGGCGAATCACTACGCGCGTCAGGAGCGATGGGAAGAAGCGGAAAAGTGGGCTAGGAAACTGCAAGACAAAATGCCCGATAATCCGGATGTGCTACGCCCGTTGGGTCAGATTCTTCTGAAGCTGGGGCGCGAGCCGGAAGGGCTAGAAATCCTGGAAAAGGTGCTGGCCCTGAAACCCGATGATGTGGAAACGATGCAAGCGCTTGCGGATCACTACGCGCGTCAGGAGCGATGGGAAGAAGCGGAAAAGTGGGCTAGGAAACTGCAAGACAAAATGCCCGATAAT
>JANXAM010000064.1 GCA_025062155.1 Gloeomargarita sp. SKYB120
TGCACCAACTTTTTCCTGGACCCCAACGGTCATGGGGATGATTGGTTGGAGAAATACTATGACTATCAAAATCAACCGTTGTATCCAACCCCTGAACGTTTAGCAACGCCGCCGCTTACCTTCAAAACACCCCAAATCGCTCTGGCAGACGTTCCCCAAACCTTTCACTTAAATTGCGTGCCAAATTCCTGGTTCAAAGGGGGAGAATCTCAAGCGCAAGCCACGCTGAAATCCTTTTTAGAGCGCCGTTTTCAGGGTTATCACTGGAGACTTTCTCGCCCTTGGTTAGCCCAGCAGGGCAGTACATCCCATCTCTCACCCCATCTAACCTTTGGCACCATTAGTAGCCGGCAAGTCTATCAAGCAGTGCAACAAAAACGCTGCGAATATCCTGACCATCACCGCGCTGTTTTATCCCTACGAGCGTTTCGGGACCGGTTGCGTTGGCGTGATTCAGCCAGTCAACGTTTATACGATAATCCCCACCTGGTGCATCAAAATCTCTACCCTGAATTTGACGATTATTACACCGACGAACCCCTACCGCCGGAAAAACAGGAATTATTCTGGCGCTGGCAACAAGGGTTGACCGGATTTCCCTTGGTAGATGCCAGTATGCGGCAGTTACGGCACATGGGGTGGATGAATTTTCGGATGCGGGCCATGTGCGCCACGTTTTTAACTATCAATTGTGGGATTTCTTGGCATCATGGGGCGCGGCACTATATGCAGTATTTGATTGATGGGGATTTAGCGATTGACCACTGGCAATGGCAAAGTCAAGCAGGGATTACCAATCCCCTATCCCCCGGTTTTCGCATTTATAACCCTGAGCGCAACGCCCGTGAACGGGATGAAAACTGGCAATTTATTCATTACTGGGTGCCGGAGTTACGTGCCATTCGACCAGAGGATTGGGGCAAAGTGACGGTTGCTAACTACCCCCCACCCATGCTGGATTGGTCTAAAACTCGACAACAAAATGGGCTGATCATTCAACAAATCCGTGAGCGTATCCGTCAACGACTGCAAGCCGAAGGCGGTCTGGAATTACAACGGGCGCAGTGGACTCAAGAGGCTATCAAACGCTATCACCAGCGCTGGAAAAAATACTATGAACAGGTCGCCGGTGTGCAGCAGCTATCGTTGGATTTGGGCGGTGAACTACAGTAGTGGAAGTGACACGCTGTAAGAAACGGTAGAATGTTGCTACTGATGGTACAAACCGTCTATGGTAACCTTGCAACTGCACCAATTAGAGATTCCCCCTGGTCAACGTTTGGTCATTCGCGGCCTAGATTGGACCGACTTTGACGCTATCCTGACCGAATTGGGTGAAAAGCGTGGTAGTCGTATTGCCTATGTTGATGGTGTGCTGGAGATCAGAATGCCTTTACCTAAACATGAGCGACTGAAGTCAATACTTAGTGATATTGTGAAACTGCTGCTGGAAGAGTTGGGCATTGACTGCGAGTGTTTTGGTTCCAGCACATTCAAGAACCAAAAGATGGACTGTGGCGTCGAGCCGGATGACTGTTTCTATATCCAAAACTACCGACAGGTTATTGGGAAAGATCGCTTTGATTTAACCATTGACCCACCCCCTGACCTAGTCTTGGAAGTGGATGTGACATCGAAAACCCAACTGGAAGCCTACATTCGTTTAGGCGTGCCGGAGCTTTGGGTTTATGCAGATGGCGAATTGCAGATTTACTTGTTACGAAACGGTGTCTATCAACCTGTAGGTGAAAGCCCGATATCTCCAGGATTGCCGGTGAAAGTATGGGTGCAGGATGTGCTGAACAATAGTGCTCAAATGGGGCGTAGCCAAGCCCTGCGCACCTTACGTCAAACTATCCGCCAGCACTTGGCCCAAACGGATTAGCCCGCGCAGCGGGTGCAACTAGCGGCACATAACTTTGCTTGCGGGGTTGTTGATTTTGCCAGAGCACCAGTGCAGCAATTGCCAACAGAAAATACCCAAACCCTTTTTGCAAGTGGGCCGGATGGATAAACTGCGCCAAATAAGCTCCTGCCACTGTTCCGATGCCGGCCAAAAGCGTGAAATTGACCGTCAAATGCCAGTCCAGATGCACATGCCCTAGATAACCCGCTAAACCGGCTAGGGAATT
>JANXAM010000065.1 GCA_025062155.1 Gloeomargarita sp. SKYB120
ACTAACGCTACCCCGAACATCAGGACTAGGAGCAAGGGCATTACCCAGCGGTTGAACCATTCCATAAAAGACTCCACTCGATTCATTGTCCATTTTACCAATACCGCGTCTTATACAGTACCTATCAAATAGTGGAAGAACCAATAAGACTTACTACAATTGCTTGTAAACCAGTTGGTTTATTGCTAGGTTTTACCAGAGTTAAACTTAACCAATCCTTCCCAATCAATCCTACCATCACGACACCATCCCTTCCGGAAAAACTCTTCCGTAAAGCGATTAACTATCCGATAGTAACCCCGAAAAAATTCTTCGTTCTTCTCCTTGGCATTCTGACCTAAAGGCTCAATAAAGCTTAGATAAAAGTTGGGGTCATTAGAAATAAGTTCCCAAAAAGACTGGCCACATAACTTAAGATAATCACCTTTGTTTTCTTGATTATCTCGGCCATAGCAACAACCATTAACTGCTATAGCATTAGGGAGATTCAAAATTCTTTTGGCCGCCGAAAAGTTTTGCTTCATTCGTTGCACTTGCTGGTGATTACCCCAGTTTGGTCCAGACTTCACAGAAACAATATAGTAGTTACTATTGAATTGAAACTCGATATCAATCCCCTGTGCTGCTGATTTCCTGCCATTATGCGTTCGAGCACAGACAAACAAAGCAATTGCTTCCAATACTTTGCCAAATAATGTTTCTTCCTGGGATGAAAGATGGGCATCTAATAGGGAGCGAACTAGGTCAGTAACAACTTCTAGGTTCTTAGCTTTGAAAAGGTAAATATTTTTCCGACGTAATAGCTGGTCTAATTTCAGGGAATTCAGCGAATCTAGCCGTCGTTGGTGAAAATTGTCAATCCATTGCCCAACAAAGTCATTTAGAGTGATACTGCTAAGCGCTGCGTGATATGGGTCAGAGGGACTAGCCGTCGCAGACATACATTCCGGTTGGCTCTAACAAAACCATTTGCTCAGGAATCGCTGCTTTTGCTAACTCGCAGTATTCTGGTTTCAAGTCAATGCCCACTACGTGGCGTCCCAGAGGAACTGCTGCGGCGATAGTCGTCCCACTGCCAACAAACGGATCAAGCACCCAGTCACCTGGGTCAGTAAAAAGCTTAATAAACCACTCTGGTAATGCTTTAGGGAAAGCGGCTGGATGATTTTTATTACTGCATTCAGTCGCAAAAGTTAGTACATTTGTTGGGTAGACATACTCTCGGCCAAGCCAATTCGCAATGTTTTTACCAAAGCCACTTCCGACTCGTGAATCAAAACGCACGACATCATTTTCACCTAGCCGCTTGAGACGCTTTTCAGCCCAATCACCCACAGGTACCATGACCGCTTCTTGTCGCATTTTGAACTGGCGACTTTTAGTAAAGTGTAAACATCGTTCCCAGGCATCCCGAAACCGGTTTGGCCATTTGCCAGGATAGCAGTTCTTTTTGTGCCAAATGTATTCTTCTACCCAGAGCCATCCTGCTTTTTTGAGAGCCAGGATTAATTCTAGTACGTACGTGTGACGCTCGCCGTTTTCGACTCTCTCTTTAATGTTTAGAACAAAAGAACCGCTGGGTTTAAGTACGCGCCAGAATTGTTCGGCTTTTGGTAAAAACCATTCAACATAGGCTTCAGGAGCAACTCCACCATAGAGAGACTGGCGGCGGTCCGCGTAAGGGGGTGATGTGATAATTAAATCAAAAAAAGCATCGGGATAGTCTTGCAAAATTTCTGCACAGTCTCCACAGTGTACGCGGGCATCTATCATGTCAAGAATAACGGCGTAAAAATTAGTCATAGTTATACTATCACATACAGAACGGCTTTACCCATCCTGGTTGATTGGAATAAGCCGGTATGCTATAGGTGGGAGCAGTTGCCCTCAGCCTATCATGTCCCCAGCCGCAGGATATGTGTTGCGTTTTTCCAGCCAATCAGCGGCTGCACTGGTGGCAGGATTACAAGACTGGCAAGAGCGGGGATTGTGGGAAGGTGCAACCCTAAACCTAGCGATTATCCAGCGAGAGGCGCGGAC
>JANXAM010000066.1 GCA_025062155.1 Gloeomargarita sp. SKYB120
GATCATCCGTCTGCTGGGGATACGACACTGCCGGACGCTGCAACAGATGCAAAACCACTCCCAACTCCTGAGCCACCGTCTGTTTAATATCCTCACCCCCAGGCGCACCAGACGCCTTGGCAATGACCTGGGTAATCCCCCACGTTTGCCAGAGAGCGCGTTCCATTTCTCGACTGACTGGTGGCCACAAAGCAATAATGTTTTGGGGGGCAAATCCCACGTCTAAAGCCGTTGTCAATGCCACAGGGTCAGGTAAGATGCGTACAAACCAAGTGTGCGCTCCCCAGTAGGGTTTTAAGCGGGGCAATTGCCGGTATCCGAGCGTGACTAAAATTCGTTCGCAACCGAAATGATAAGTGGTGAATAATTCATCTAAATCCCGCCAGTACAGACAGAAAGGAGAGTCACTCCTGATAGATGGACGCTCGTAACGCAAATAGGGTAAATGATATTGTTCAGAACACTGGATAGCCAGTTGGGAAATAACGGCAGCGTGTGGATGAGACATATCTAAAATACGAGTAATTTGATACGTTTGTAAAAAAGCGCTGATATTCGCCGGCGTTAAGCAGGTAACAACGACACGTAGTGATGTGTCTGAATAAAGCTGCTTCGCCCGGTCAGTTGTCACTGTAATTACACAAGGGTAGGTACTCCCCAGGCAGGCCACCAGTTCTGCGCTTTCGCGGGTTCCACCAATAATCCAGAGCGTCAAGGTTTTGGACTAGATTTTGTTTCCGGCTTTTTCTCCGGTTTGGGTGATGCCTGCCACTCCCCTAAAGGACGGTCCACCGCGTTGCGTAAGTCAATCGGCACTAGGGCAACCGACAAGGAGGTGGCTTCAGTAGGAGGGTCAATTTGGGCGTATAAAGCCACGCCAGTAAAGTCTGGATTGCCCAAGATTAAACGGTGTTGGTTGCCATTTTCCAGCGTTACTTGAATCATTGCTAGCGGGGTTGTCAAACCAAACTGGGCTTTTTCTTCAGGTTTAATCGTTAAATCCTGATCTTGTACCCGTTCCGCAGTCGTCATCTGTCCTAGCAGAAAGGCAATTGGGGCGGTATTCGCCGGTTTTTGTTGAGGCTGCACCATTTTCCATTCCCCTGGTTTCACCCGTTCAAATTTGAGGGTTTCTTTGGGCTTGATAATCGTGATAGCTGTGACATCTTTTTCAGTGAAGTTAAACAATCGCGCTTTGCGGGTGGCTTGTTCCTGGCGCTGGGGTTTACCTACCCATTCCCAGTAGGCCACGCCCCCCGCTAATCCAATCGCTAAGGCTAGGATGATTAACGTACTGGTCGAGAGTTTCATCGTCCTATATATTGCTCTAAGCACCGCACCAACAATTCTACGCCTAGACAGAGGACTTCTTCATCAAAATCAAAACGGGGATGATGATGAGGAAAATCCAATCCTTTGGTGGGATTGGCTGACCCCAAAAAGAAGTAGCACCCAGGCACTTCCTGGAGGAAAAAGGCCATGTCTTCTCCCCCCAACGTTTGACAATTGGGCACCACTCCCAGAGCTGGTTCAACCACTTGTTCCGCCACGGACCGCACCAGATCAGCCATGGCTGGGTCGTTGATTAGAGGGGGATAGAGGTATTCATAATTCCACTCGTAGTGAGCACCATAGGCTGTACAAATTCCTTGAACAATCGCCTCGAGTTTTTTCGGTAAGGTGGATGCCAGATCAGGGTGGAAATAGCGGACTGTGCCACCGAAGTAGGCTTGGTCGGCAATCACGTTGCGCGCTGAACCCGCATGGAACTCCCCAACGGTAACGACTGCTGGCTCTAAAGGACTCACCTGCCGTGCCACTACGGTTTGAAAGGCCACTACCACCTGCGCGCCAATCACCAGGGCATCAATGGTTTGCTCGGGTTTGGCCCCGTGTCCTCCCCGTCCTTGAATCCGGCAACTGAAAAAGTCAGACGCTGCCATCAACGGCCCACTGCGTACACCGACTGTTCC
>JANXAM010000067.1 GCA_025062155.1 Gloeomargarita sp. SKYB120
CCTAGATATTCGCCAGATTTGAACCCGATTGAACATGTGTGGTATCGGATTAAGCAAAAGGTGCGTAAGCTACAGGTGAGTGCAATCGAAAACTTGCAATCCTTAGTCAATGAAACTATCCGTAGCTTATGTCAAGTTTTGTGATTTTAGCTATAATTATAATGAATTCTAGCTTCGTGGTCTCTTTCTCGATGCCACAGCAGTTTTTTCTTGATCCTTAGCCGCTTAAACTGGTAGAATATAGCATCTGGCACTACCCCAAATCCTCTCGCTCTTTCTCTTAAGGTTTTATCTGGATACAGTTCTTAGCCACATCTATTTTTCGCCTTCTGCTCTCGACACTTTCAAGACTGAGTCTATTAAGCTGATGGTAAATCGTCGCCCTGGCAATCTGAAACATGCTGGTGGCTTGGGTGACACTGTTGCCACTCCTAATAAAGGCGATGACTTTTTTCTTAAATCCAGGCTTTAGGACATTTCCCATTTTCTCCGCAATGTCTACTCTGGCTTGACACTTACACTATCCTTGAATATGCTGTCTCATTTTTATCTGAAATGACTATATCTACGGTTTTCCCAATCATCATTTACTAGCGACCAACGAGCCTTTCTATCGTCCTAGCAATCGTTGGAAATAGATCACTAGACTTTTCCACAATTGCCGCCGCGCTGTAGTAAAGCATGGCATTGAACCCACCGGTATCCCCTGACCTGCGGAAGTCAGTACGGACGGCAACGACCGGAATCCCTTTAGCCACGGCATAGCCGCATTCCCAGCATGTACCGCTATCGGCATCAGCGCCATCGAGAATCGCCACCACCAGGTCAGAATTTGACAGACCATCGAGACAGGTTCGGTAAATGTCTTCTCCTTCTTTACCCTGACACTCCACTTGTGGGCAAAAGACGGTTAACCCCTGTTCTTTGAGATAGGCAGCCAAACTCAGATTAAAACTTTGTTCAGCTAGGGTAAAGAGCGGCGCTGCCAGATAGACTTTTACCATAAAGTTACAGTATACAGGCTCTAAGTCCTCTCTGCCTAGAGCAATTGATCTCTGCAAGATACACCTTTACAGCCAAGTTACAATCTAGATGGCTGGGAATGCCAGCGTTGACCCAACGGAAAATCAGGCCAAGTCGTAACCGGAATCAGCCTATGAATTTACCGATTTCTCCTTCACTCTTTCTGACGTGGGCTATTGCCATTGCAGCAGCCTTGGTTTATGTCCCTTCTTACCTGATAGTTGCCTACGGACGGGTAAAAAGCGGCTTTGATCCTCGCGCGCCCCGTGCCATTTTCGATAAACTTCCCCCCTACGCCCAACGCGCCACCTGGGCCCACCAGAACGCGTTTGAAAGTGTAACCCTATTTGCACCGGCGGCGATTTTGGTTCTACTGGCCCAAGGCGCTTCGCCCTACACCAATGCCGTTGCCTTGACCTACCTGGTGGCGCGTTTGGTTCATAGCATGGCTTACATTGCCGGAGTTGCGCTGCTGCGAGGTTTGGCGTGGATTGTCAGCATTGGCTGCATTGCCAGTCTGTACGGCACGGCCATTACCGAGATGGGTCAATGAAGCGACGATAGGAAAGCCTCTGCCCGTTGCCATAGGGTTTGCCGCCGTCTAGGGTCCATTTTCCCTAGCATGGCAGTCATCGTACTCAAACGCGGGTTACGGCGGAAAAAATCCTGATGTTTATCAATAAATCGCCAGTATAGCCCGTCCCAAATCTCACACCAGTCCCCGGCTGGAAAATCACTCATTTTACGGATGTAATTGGAACCACTCAAATAGGGTTTGGTGGTCATCCAGCCGCCATCACTGTACTGGCTCATCCCGTACACATTGGGCACCATCACCCAGTCATAACTGTCAATGAATAGCTC
>JANXAM010000068.1 GCA_025062155.1 Gloeomargarita sp. SKYB120
GACTGTCAACAAAGCAGCGACGGGTTTTGGTAAGACGACAGTTTCAATCCCGCATACCGGGATAAGGACTTTGAGACTGTCAACAAAGCAGCGACGGGTTTTGGTAAGACGACAGTTTCAATCCCGCATACCGGGATAAGGACTTTGAGACTGTCAACAAAGCAGCGACGGGTTTTGGTAAGACGACAGTTTCAATCCCGCATACCGGGATAAGGACTTTGAGACTGTCAACAAAGCAGCGACGGGTTTTGGTAAGACGACAGTTTCAATCCCGCATACCGGGATAAGGACTTTGAGACCGTTGAAAAACAATACCGCTTCAGTAAGGAAAAAATTGTTTCAATCCCGCATACCGGGATAAGGACTTTGAGACATGGGCAAAAAGGTCGAACTCAAGGCATTGAAAAAACGTTTCAATCCCGCATACCGGGATAAGGACTTTGAGACCGAAAAGGCATCGGCCACTGCAGCCATCGCCCTGACCGTTTCAATCCCGCATACCGGGATAAGGACTTTGAGACACCTATGAATTGGTTAGGGATTGCGTATTAAACCCAAAGTTTCAATCCCGCATACCGGGATAAGGACTTTGAGACCAAAGCGCTCCCAGGTTTCCCTGGGAGCATTTTCTTGTTTCAATCCCGCATACCGGGATAAGGACTTTGAGACACGAAGCTATTCCCGCAGGGTGCTATTGCGAGTTTCCCGTTTCAATCCCGCATACCGGGATAAGGACTTTGAGACTTTCCCGTTCAGCCGAAAGGAGGCGGACAAAATGATACGTTTCAATCCCGCATACCGGGATAAGGACTTTGAGACTCATGTCTGCTGACACGACGAACTGTGTGTTATAACATGTTTCAATCCCGCATACCGGGATAAGGACTTTGAGACATCCTAACTTGATGCCCAGTGAAATTATCCTAAATTTTAGGGTTTCAATCCCGCATACCGGGATAAGGACTTTGAGACGTTACGGGGCATCGAACTCGACAAAGACTACGCCAGTTTCAATCCCGCATACCGGGATAAGGACTTTGAGACCCATGTGCTCTATTTCCTGAAGTGCCCGATCCAACTGTTTCAATCCCGCATACCGGGATAAGGACTTTGAGACCTGGAGCGCAGGCTCGAAGCCCGTGCTTTTAGCGGCGTTTCAATCCCGCATACCGGGATAAGGACTTTGAGACTTTGCCCCCTTCCGCCAAGTAGCGTCGCAAATTGGCGTTTCAATCCCGCATACCGGGATAAGGACTTTGAGACAGGCCGCTAAGAGAATCGATCAATTTATCCAGATTCAAGTTTCAATCCCGCATACCGGGATAAGGACTTTGAGACTGGTCATTGGGCCCTACACTGGCGACAGCAAATTGAAGGTTTCAATCCCGCATACCGGGATAAGGACTTTGAGACGAAGGTCACCACCACTTTGTTGCCGTCGTTGGATGTGTTTCAATCCCGCATACCGGGATAAGGACTTTGAGACATCATCCCCCAGCTTCAGCGGTGGATTGTCCGGCTTGTTTCAATCCCGCATACCGGGATAAGGACTTTGAGACGGATGCGTCCTGGTCTCGTGCTGCTGTTGAAGGATAGTTTCAATCCCGCATACCGGGATA
>JANXAM010000069.1 GCA_025062155.1 Gloeomargarita sp. SKYB120
GCATGATTTTGAGTTTTACTTTACCCAGGATGTTCCTGTCCCAGCAAGGGGCTATTCATTGTGAAATCCGAAGAAAATTTCCCGGCGACGGGGATACTGGTTCAGGTAGCGCCGAAATTTTTGCCAATCGAAACTGCGGGGGTCAGAACGTGAGCCGGATGTATCCACGGCTTTGTGGGTGGTGATGCGTTCCCAGGGCACACAGGTTTTGGCAATCAACCACGCCAGGGATTGATACTGAGCATCGGTGTAGCCACTGTGGAAAAGGGGGTTTGTGGGTGGCGGTGAACTAGGCGCGGGTGCTGCTTTGGTGGTCGTCACCATATCTGGTTTTGGAGTCTGAGACGGTTGTGATTGCGGCGGCGGGCGGTAGTAGCCATCCTCAGGCGATTCCAACGAAATGTGATAGGCAAAATTATTGACCGAAAAGACACCTTTGGGATTCGTTTTCACTGCTTCGCCCCGAAACGAGGATGGCGCTGCCCCGTAAGCCCGCATTTCCGGTGGCACTAGATACACAACCGTTCCATCACAGCGGATAATCACGTGATAACTCACCTGCAAGTCATCGCGGCCTGTATGGTCCTTTTGAAACAGACTAATCGCTGCATCGGCAGGTCCAGCCGTTTCATGGAGAACAATCAGGGGCGGGTAGCTGATCGGTTGTCCCCATACATCCAACTGATGCCGCTGACCGTAATTGCTAGGGTGCACGAATGCTGTTTCCTCAGGGGGCTGGTACTGCGGCCAGGACTTCGCCCTCGATAGACCTTCCGGACACAACCCGGGTCCTGCGGGTAACGGCGATAGTTGGCTAATCAGAATAGTTGCTGTTGGTCGTTGCCACCATGCCCACACCTGCGTCGCTACCAGGAAGAGCAGAGCTAGGACACCCCACGTCAACCAGCGCTGCCAGCGTCGCATTATTACCCCTCACACCCCCACCCTTTTTATAACATTTTGTAGCGTTTGATCCGGCTGTAACCCGCTTCTCCTAAAATGACTGGGTGTTCGTCTGGGAGGGAGTCCATGTCTGCACTGCTGGAGAACTGGGAAACCCTGGTGCAGTTGTTTTTGATTGCGCTGGTCATTCTCGCAGGACCGGCGGTGATCTTCCTACTGGTGGCTCGTAACGGCAACCTGTGAAAACCAGGACTCCGGCGGCGATTCTGGCTGCTCAGGGCGGGTAATGATTTCAAAAATGCCGTTTCGGGCTGCCGGTTGATAAAGTGCTTCGACACACACCTGCGCTACTTTTTGCCGGGGAATCCGCCCCTCAAACAAGGTGTCCGGCCCCTGGATCACCAATCCTCCGGGAATGTTGTCATTCAATAAGCCCCCCGGTCGCAGAATGGTGTAAGTCAACCCGCTGTTTTGTAAATACAGCTCCGCCTGCTTCTTCCAATACAAGATGAACCAAAACAAGTTTAGGGGATGGAGAAACTGTGAGACGCACAACGAAGACACCAGCACAAAATGCTGCACCTTGTGAAACTTGGCCACA
>JANXAM010000070.1 GCA_025062155.1 Gloeomargarita sp. SKYB120
TTAACCAAACGGAACCTACGTTCTCTCGTGGATGAAGCTGTCTGTCTTCTATGTCAACCTTTGTCAGCTTAGCTATAGGTCTCATACACCAGACCCGAGCGTCTATCCTTTGTACTTCTTTTGTGCTGATAAAGTAAGGAAGCCCCATAGCGACCAAGGCGGAAATTTGGTTTGTTGCTATCAACGCAAAGGAATGGGGTCAAAGAATTGGATGTTGTTGACAAGCAGCGCGGTGGGAAACACGCAGTCACAACTCAGCATGTAGACAACGAAGAACCCAGGCCGGGTCGGGTGCCGGGCGATGAAGAACGCTTCGTCGGCGAAATTCTGGTTGACCCCGAGAGCAAACCCAGCGCCCTCCAGATGTGTGGTCTGGATGGGTCCCAAACTCACCATCTCGCCACCCATTCGCAGGAAATCGGGCAGAAGCGACTCAGGCAAGATGGCGAAGGTCTCCACAAACTCTGGGGGGAGACCACACTTGGTCAGTTCGTACTGGCGGGGATGCAAAATTTCGACTACATATCGGTTCACTTTAACCGCCCGGAAGTTGCTGGGGATATGGAGTATCAAGGCCAAGTCCTTCAACTCCACAAGCCGGTGAGTTGGAGCGCTAGGCTCACCACGGTACTTTTCGGCGCGGGGGCAGGGCTTGGCAAGGGCGGGAGAAACTAGGGAAAGACCAAGTAAAAAAGCAACAGCTAGGTGTTTTACTTTCATATTGCTCATATTGCGGCTAGAAACTAGGGCTTGCTTGTTTTCCACTGACAAAAAGAGCTGGCGGTTTTAGGGTTCCTTTTCGGCAGTCAGGACTGTCTTTCGACCGTCCCAAATAATGCTGACCCTGTATTTCCTTTGCAACCGTTCTCAAAGCGAGCTTTCCAACTCCCCTAGGATTTGGTCGGCTGCCAGGAACTTTTCGATGAACGCTTCCTCATCAGCCTTCACAGCAGGGTCTAGGTCTGCAACCAGCGAGTTGTCTTCGTCGAGCCGAGTCGTGATGTGTAGCATGGCTATTTCTCTCGCATGTCCTTAATCGAGCATAAACAGGACCTAGAAGAGTTCATTTCCAAAAAATCTACGGCCAGGCACAGCAGCTTTGACGCAAGGGATGCGCAGTCTTTTGGCGTTGGCTATGTACGCTCAGGTCTAGGGCAAGGGTTTCACGTCTAAGCGGGCCATGGTTTTCAAAAACTCGGCCACTGTGACCGTGCAATCGCAAGAGCTGGTTAGCCACAAAAACCGGTTCGGCTGGGCGGGATGAATGCCTACGAAATGAACCGCACTGTTGCGTACCTCGTCGAGATGTTCCACTATAGCTAAAAACGTTTAGCTTGGCATAGAATAGGGCTAATGAGTTCATAGAGGTTTTTCATGTCTAAGCCTTACA
>JANXAM010000071.1 GCA_025062155.1 Gloeomargarita sp. SKYB120
CGCGCTGGTGGTGAGCGCGGGGTTGGGGTCCACGCAAATTCCAGGGTTATCGGCGCCGTTCCGGCTGGAACCGGTGTTGGGACAGGCTGTGGAGGTTTGGTGTCCGGAGTTGGCCGACTACCCAGTCATCTACGGGCAAGAGACGGCGATTGTTCCCCAGGCGTCGGGCAGTGTTTGGGTTGGCGCAACTGTGGAAGCAAGAACGACCCCGGACCCGGCCACCTGGGAGCAGCTTTGGCAAAGGGCAGTGGCAATGTGTCCCGTTTTACAGGGCAAAACCTGGCAACGGCAGTGGTACGGTTTACGCCCGCGACCGGTTGACCAGACGGCGCCAATTGTGCAAAACGACCCCCACTGTCCCTGGGTTATCTGGGCGACGGGTCACTACCGCAATGGAGTGCTGCTCGCTCCCTGGACTGCGCAGGAGGTTAAGCGACGGCTCTGGGAACTGGCGTCAGCCACTTCATCAATGGGAAAATAACTTGGGCGCTGGGGTGTGGTAGAGGAAAAAAAACAATATGTAGCAGTCCTGTTTAAGAGCATATAGCTAAGCACAGAATGCTTGACACAGTCAGCAATCGGCATCCTGGATGCTTCCACGTTACTCGCTTCCTAGGGCCGACAACCTAAATGTTTTCTGCTGTAGGTTCCTAATCCGAGAAAAAACATTTACCAAAAACGCTGGTTGAGAATCGTTGCCGGCGTAGCGTCGTAAGGCCACGTATAAGGAAAGGGGACTTGGGGATACTCGTCCTTGACATTCGCCAGAGCAATCGGCCAGGCCTTGGCACAACTCCACTCCCACCGGTTGATGAGACTGGGAGCAACATCGAGCAATACTTTCAACTCAGCCCGTTGTGTGCGAATCGTGCGTTCCCAACCGTTGTAGGCAGCCGGTAATGGAACGTGCATTCGTTTTAACAAGTGCTCCAGTAGAACCACTAGGCAACTGACGAATTCTTTCTTTTGTGAAATCCCCAAAGCCTCAATTTCCTCAATCAGATGCTCGATGTCCAGCTTGGCGAAGTCACCCTTTTGAAAATGGACAACGGTTTCTTCTGCCCACCGCCCAATATCTTGCTCATAAAGGGTATGCAGCCAGTTTTCACTCGCCATCAAAAACCCCGCAAAGGTCGTTGTTTCTTCAGGATAACCTGGGGGAATTACGGTTAGCGCCCCCTGCGCAATATCACACCGGCTTCGTAGCAGCCTCCTGTTCCAATTCCTGCACCAGTTGTTCCAGGTGACTGCGCTGGGCATGAAAGACTGAGCTACAGAAATGACACGTCACTTCCGCGCCGTCGTCCTGGTGAATCATGCTCTTGAGTTCTTGGATGCCCAACATCTTCAGCGCCCCCAGCAC
>JANXAM010000072.1 GCA_025062155.1 Gloeomargarita sp. SKYB120
CTCCTGTCCCCCGCGCGTCTGGGCTGAACATCTGGTTTCACCAACTCCAGAACCGGCAACAGCCCAATAAAAAACCCCCAGGAGTGGTCCCAGGGGTTTAACCAAGGCTCGTTTAAGAACCTAGTCCAGCGGCTTCATCGAGAACACTGGCTCGGCTTTGCGGTCAATGCCCTTTTCAAAACCGGCAGCCGCCGCCCGCGCCCGACCTGCATGCCACAGGTGCCCGATCAACATGAAGAAGGCCAGGATGAAGTGGGACGCAGCCAACCAGGCCCGCGGCGACACATAGTTCACCGAGTTGATTTCGGTCGCCACGCCACCCACCGAGTTGATCGAACCCAAAGGCGCATGGGTCATGTATTCGGCAGCCCGCCGTTCTTGCCAGGGTTGAATGTCATTTTTCAGCTTGTTGAGGTCCAAGCCATTCGGTCCCCGCAGCGGTTCCAACCAGGGACCACGGAAGTCCCAGAACCGCATCGTTTCACCCCCGAAGATAATTTCTCCCGTGGGCGAACGCATCAGGTACTTCCCAAGGCCAGTCGGTCCTTGCGCCGAAGCGATATTAGCCCCCAGCTTCTGGTCCCGAATCAAGAAGGTCAGCGCCTGCGCTTGCGACGCTTCCGCCCCGGTCGGGCCATAGAACTCGCTGGGATAGACCGTGTTGTTGTACCAGACCATGAAGGAGGCGATAAAGCCCATCAGGGACAGGGCGCCCAAGCTGTAGGACAGATAGGCCTCCCCGGACCAAATGAGAGCCCGCCGCGCCCAGCCAAACGGGGTGGTCAGGATGTGCCAAATCCCGCCGAAGATGCACAGGAAGCCGACCCAGATGTGGCCGCCAATCACATCCTCCATGTTATCCACGCCCGCAATCGAACCGGCGCCGCCAAAGGGGGAGTTCAGTACGTACCCAAAGATCACCCGCGGGTCGAGCGTGGGATTGGTAATCACCCGCACATCGCCACCGCCGGGCGCCCAGGTGTCATACACTCCCCCCAGGAACATGGCCTTGACCACCAGCAACAGGGCACCCAACCCCAGCAGGATCAGGTGAATCCCCAGGATGGTGGTCATCTTGTTCTTGTCGCGCCAGTCGTAGCCAAAGAAGGGGAAGGACTGCTCCAGGGTATCCGGCCCAATCAGCGCGTGGTACAGGCCGCCAAAGCCTAGCACCGCCGAAGAGACGAGGTGGAGTACCCCTGTCACAAAGTAGGGCGTGGTATCCACCACTTCACCACCGGGGCCAACCCCGTA
>JANXAM010000073.1 GCA_025062155.1 Gloeomargarita sp. SKYB120
TTGTTGGAAACTACTGTGGCAAGCAAAAGTCTCCGAATGTGAATCTCAAAGGTCTCTTTTCGGTGAAGAACCGGATTTGTTGGAAACCTGGTCTTGGCTTGGAGCTGGGTTAGTACAGGGGGCGTCTCTTTTCGGTGAAGAACCGGATTTGTTGGAAACAAAGCTCTTCTCGGGCAACGGCAGCGCGTCCCTGGTGGCGTCTCTTTTCGGTGAAGAACCGGATTTGTTGGAAACGCCTCGAAGGCCACATAGCATGGGAATTGGGGCTGCGTCTCTTTTCGGTGAAGAACCGGATTTGTTGGAAACCTTGCTGACCAGGGCCATGGCTTCTCTCCTCCTTAACAGTCTCTTTTCGGTGAAGAACCGGATTTGTTGGAAACCGGAAAAGTAACCGCCGGTAACACCTCGTACCGGCTTTGGTCTCTTTTCGGTGAAGAACCGGATTTGTTGGAAACGGAAGTTGGCGCTGGTGAGTTATCACCAGATAAGTCCAGTCTCTTTTCGGTGAAGAACCGGATTTGTTGGAAACTGCAGCGCAGCCACTGGATCGAGAATGAGCTGCGCTGGGGTCTCTTTTCGGTGAAGAACCGGATTTGTTGGAAACTCGTACAGTCCATATCAAGCGCCCGCCGGAGAAACAGTCTCTTTTCGGTGAAGAACCGGATTTGTTGGAAACAAGACTTCTACGTCTCCTTCACCACCGAGCGCTCAGTCTCTTTTCGGTGAAGAACCGGATTTGTTGGAAACTGATTTCAACCCGCTGAACAGTTGTCCGACTCACAGTCTCTTTTCGGTGAAGAACCGGATTTGTTGGAAACGTTTGCTCCAGGCCACCAGGCGCCCGTCGACAAAGTTGTCTCTTTTCGGTGAAGAACCGGATTTGTTGGAAACTGCAAACCTACCGCATCCAGAAGGCGGACGGGGATGGTCTCTTTTCGGTGAAGAACCGGATTTGTTGGAAACTAGCTGACCTGCACGTCTAGCTCGTCCGCCCAGTCGGGTCTCTTTTCGGTGAAGAACCGGATTTGTTGGAAACGCTCACCACCCCCGTCTTCCGGGTATTCGATTTCGGAGTCTCTTTTCGGTGAAGAACCGGATTTGTTGGAAACTTCATATAATGCCTCCTCCCACGCAATCTCCCGTGCCGTCTCTTTTCGGTGAAGAACCGGATTTGTTGGAAACGGCGCAAGGAGCTGGTGTCGGGGAAGCTTACATAAAGTCTCTTTTCGGTGAAGAACCG
>JANXAM010000074.1 GCA_025062155.1 Gloeomargarita sp. SKYB120
AAACCAAAAAGCGACGGCGTTTCATTACAGTCATGAAAGAAAGTCCTCCTCACTAATCAAACCAGTAACTTCTAACCGCATGAATCTGCTGTCAAAGACACAATTCAGACTATGGGCCATCATCAGTCAAAGGCCAAGCAATTAACTGTATCCAACTATACAAAAGTTAGGGGTTAGACCGGAACGATTTTTTGAGGGAGAAAAGGGGAGAGAAAATCGATGACCTGAGACAGCCCAGCCCCTGTCTTGAGGTTGGTAAAGACGAAGGGTTTATTGCCGCGCATTTTGCGGGCGTCCCGTTCCATGACCCCCAAGTCGGCTCCGACGTAGGGCGCTAGGTCAATTTTGTTGATCACCAGCAGGTCGGATTTGGTGATGCCAGGGCCACCCTTGCGGGGAATCTTGTCGCCGGCGGCCACGTCAATGACGAAGATAGTAATGTCCACCAGTTCAGGGCTAAAGGTGGCCGAGAGATTGTCGCCGCCACTTTCGACCAGCAACAGTTCGAGGTCGGGAAACTGTTGTTCTAGGGCTTGGATCGCCGCCAGATTGATAGACACATCATCCCGGATGGCAGTGTGGGGGCAACCACCAGTCTCGACGCCGACAATCCGGTCAGGGCTGAGAGCTTGGGCGCGGGTCAGGATGAGAGCGTCTTCCTTGGTGTAAATGTCATTGGTCACCACGGCAATGCTGTACTTATCCCGTAGCGATTTGCAAAGCGCTTCCGCTAGGGCGGTTTTTCCTGACCCTACCGGTCCAGCAATGCCGACGTGTAAGACCGCCATTTCTGCTACTCCTAACCCCTATAATGCGATTGTAAAGATGGCCTAAAGGACGATTCGTAACAATGGCTACCTACGCCGCTGTGTTACTGGAGCGGGGTACGTCAGCGCTGGTGACAGGGACGTTAGCCTTGACGGCAGAGGAGCGACGCAAGCG
>JANXAM010000075.1 GCA_025062155.1 Gloeomargarita sp. SKYB120
TTCCCCAGCGAGTGGGGACCTTCCAGGGCGACGGCGTCAGGGTCGAAATCTTCCGGTTTCCAATTTATAGATTTCCCCAGCGAGTGGGGACCCGAGTCGCAGCGGATAGTTGCCTCCACGTGGTCGTGAATGTTTCCAATTTATAGATTTCCCCAGCGAGTGGGGACCTGCACGTGACCGCCGACGGCAAGCTGGCGGACGGGGTTTCCAATTTATAGATTTCCCCAGCGAGTGGGGACTGCGGTACCTGGACCAGGTGGCCGCAGACGGGCGGGGTTTCCAATTTATAGATTTCCCCAGCGAGTGGGGACTTGGTAGAGACTGCCTAGGCCGCCGCCAATTCCCGCTGGTTTCCAATTTATAGATTTCCCCAGCGAGTGGGGACTCTATCCTAATTTGATGCCCAGTGAGATTATCTTGAATGTTTCCAATTTATAGATTTCCCCAGCGAGTGGGGACGGCACCAGCCGCACGGGGCGGTTGAAGCTAATCCCAGGTTTCCAATTTATAGATTTCCCCAGCGAGTGGGGACCGATGTTTTGGCCCAGCGGTTGGGGCTTGTAGTTGACGTTTCCAATTTATAGATTTCCCCAGCGAGTGGGGACAGAGGAACCCTCCAGGTGTGTCGTACACCCAGAGGTGTTTCCAATTTATAGATTTCCCCAGCGAGTGGGGACCAAGCGCTCATCACGGCACAGCAGATCAAAACATTGCAGTTTCCAATTTATAGATTTCCCCAGCGAGTGGGGACCGTTAGCGCAACCGTCGTCGAGCGGATTGAGATCAAGTTTCCAATTTATAGATTTCCCCAGCGAGTGGGGACGCGGCTG
>JANXAM010000076.1 GCA_025062155.1 Gloeomargarita sp. SKYB120
GAACACCGCCGAATGCCATCCCATCGTCTTCAATCGACTGCGCAATCACCATAAACGAAATCCCAATGTTAAGCTGATCGTTGTGGACCCGCGTCGCACCCCCACAGCTGAAGTGGCCGACCTTCACTTGGATATACGCCCTGGCACTGACATTGATTTGCTCCACGGTATTGGCCATTTGCTCTTGCGGTGGGGATATGTCTGTAAGGAATTTGTTGATAATCACACTCGTGGCTTTGACGACTATGTAAGACTTTTGGCAGCCTACCCGCCGGAGAAGGTGGCTGAACGTTGCGGCATTAGGCAAGAGGACCTGGAACGGGCGGCGCGCTACTGGGGAAACGCCCAGGCCGTGTTGTCCCTGTGGTCCATGGGCATTAACCAGTCGGCAGAGGGCACTGCTAAAGCGCGTTGTCTGATTAACCTACACCTGCTCACCGGGCAAATAGGTCGTCCCGGCAGTGGCCCTTTTTCCCTAACAGGACAACCCAACGCCATGGGAGGACGGGAGGCCGGGGGGCTAGCACACTTATTGCCGGGTTATCGCCAAGTTACGAATCCCCGGCATCGGCAGGAGGTGGAGGATTTTTGGGGCCTGTTACGGGGACAGATCAGCCCTCGCCCCGGACGTACGGCCTGGCAGCTAATAGAGGCTCTGGAAAGAGGCGAAATAGGCTTTCTTTGGATCGTAGCGACCAACCCCGTGGTGAGTATGCCCCACCTGGAGCGGGTCAAAAGGGCTCTACGTCAATCCCCCTTTACGGTTTATCAGGAT
>JANXAM010000077.1 GCA_025062155.1 Gloeomargarita sp. SKYB120
TCGGTGAAGAACCGGATTTGTTGGAAACCTTGGTCTGGCCCGAAGGCCAGCAGGTATGCGTCTAGTCTCTTTTCGGTGAAGAACCGGATTTGTTGGAAACCGCTGAAGACCCGTTTGGAGAACTTCAGCACCGTGGTCATGTCTCTTTTCGGTGAAGAACCGGATTTGTTGGAAACGTGAGGGCGATGTAGACCACCATAGGCAACCCCTGCGTCTCTTTTCGGTGAAGAACCGGATTTGTTGGAAACCGTCAAGCATCTTGAACCCGCAGCCGGTTGAACTGGGGTCTCTTTTCGGTGAAGAACCGGATTTGTTGGAAACGGACAGCATGGCCACCGTCCCGTCTGGCCGGGTCCAGGTCTCTTTTCGGTGAAGAACCGGATTTGTTGGAAACTCATCGCCCTACCTCCCTGCTTATGCGACTATCTAGTCTCTTTTCGGTGAAGAACCGGATTTGTTGGAAACAACCTTCTGCAGCCTGAGCCTGAAGACGTTGCATTTTGTCTCTTTTCGGTGAAGAACCGGATTTGTTGGAAACTGCGGCCGCCGCCAGAACCGCACCAGCAGCATCAAGTCTCTTTTCGGTGAAGAACCGGATTTGTTGGAAACCCGGAAACATTCACCGGACTAGCTGTGGGAACCTCCGTCTCTTTTCGGTGAAGAACCGGATTTGTTGGAAACACCAGCTTAGGCCGCCCGGTGCGGGA
>JANXAM010000078.1 GCA_025062155.1 Gloeomargarita sp. SKYB120
CGGGGTGATGCTGGCGGCTAGCGTCTTCTCCCTCCTCCTCCCGGGCATGGAGATCGCCCAGGCCCAAGGGATGCTCCCCTGGGTGCCGGCGGTGGTGGGCTTCCTCCTGGGCGGGGGGCTTTTGCGCCTTCTGGACCGCTTTTTGCCCCACCTCCACCTGGGGCCAGGGGCCCAGGAGGAAGGCCTGCACACCGCCTGGCGGCGCACCACCCTCCTCATCCTGGCCATCACCCTGCACAACTTCCCCGAGGGGCTGGCGGTGGGGGTGGCCTTTGGGGCCGCGGGCCTAGACCCCAGCGGGGCGGCCACCTTGGGGGGGGCGGTGGCCCTGGCGATGGGCATCGGCCTACAGAACCTTCCCGAAGGCCTGGCCGTGGCCTGGCCCCTGCGGCGGGCGGGCATCGGCGCGGGGCGGGCCTGGTTTTACGGCCAGCTTTCCGCCATCGTGGAACCCTTGGGGGCGGTGCTGGGCGCCCTGTTGGTGGCGGAGATGCAGGCCCTCCTGCCCTACCTCATGGCCCTGGCCGCGGGGGCCATGGTCTTCGTGATCGTGGAGGAGGTCATCCCGGAAAGCCAATCCGAGGGCAACGGGGACACCTCCACCTTTGGCGTCATGGTGGGCTTTGCCCTCATGATGGCCCTGGACGTGGCCCTGGGCTAACCCCCTCTAGAAAAGGGCCCTCAGGTCGGCCACCACCTTG
>JANXAM010000079.1 GCA_025062155.1 Gloeomargarita sp. SKYB120
TGTTGTAACGAAGTTGGGATTGAAATCATGTCTCCTGCTTACACAGCCGTTCGCGACGGTAATCACACAACAATTCCTGAGAACTACTTACCTAAGGACTACCAAGCGCTAGGGATGCGAATTACTCCCCTGTCTCGAATTTTCTTCCGCCATTCTGAATCGGAATAAACTTAGAAGTGTTGAATCCTGCAAAAAAACTTAACATCCCAGGTCACCAGAAGCTCTGGTTGCCAATCAAAGCTCGAATGCACCACCGGGCAACGCCGACTCAGTTCGAGCCGCAGATGTCGAAACTCTGCGCCCTTGTCATTATATAGCTAAGCCATCTATGCTTGTCATGTCTTAGAGTCGCAGGACGTAGCCCCGTCTTTGGTTTTCCTGTCATCTCTCTGACAACCTAAAGCAGCTCAGCTATATAGCGTTTGCAGCGAATAATGGAATGACTTTCCCCACTTGCATAGCCCTGTACCGTTTTTTAGCTAGATTATAGGGGCAAACGTCCCGTCGTCAGTAGGGAGTAACCCCCGGTGATTGCCAATAGAGACACAAACAGTTGCCAAAGCGTGGTGGGTTTCAGCACGGCATAACCGCTAGCAACAATCAACACAATCGCAGCAACAATTGGGATCAAGCCCCAACTTTTAGCGTCCCTTGGCAAGAAAACTAA
>JANXAM010000080.1 GCA_025062155.1 Gloeomargarita sp. SKYB120
ATTCTAAGAGGTTGCGATGGCATAGACAACATCTCCGGCGGTGTTGGCAACGACACCATCGATGGCGACGATGGCAACGACGTCATAAATGGTGATGCCGGCAACGACACCATCGATGGCGACGATGGGAATGACACGCTCAACGGCGGCAGTGGCAGTGACACTATAAATGATGGCGCCGGTGTAGATGTCGTCAACGGCGGCGATGGCGATGATACTCTCAATGCTGCCTCTGATAACATCGGCAACGACACCTTCAATGGCCAGGGTGGTAACGATACCTGGAACGACGTTGGTGGAGCTGGAGGAGATACCTTCAACGGTGGTCCAGGTGACGATACGGCAAATGGGAATGATGGCAACGACATCATCAACGGCGGCGATGGGAATGACACGCTCAACGGCGGCGCTGGGAATGACACGCTCAACGGCGGCGCTGGCAACGATACCATCAACGGCGACGCTGGTAACGACATCCTCAACGGCGGCGCTGGCAACGACACCATCAACGGCGGCGCTGACAACGACACCATCGTTGACGGCACGGGCGTGGACACTGTCAATGGCGACGGTGGCAACGAGATCATCAACGCAACCGCCGATGGCGTCGCGGACACCATCGACGGCGGCGATGGCGATGATGTC
>JANXAM010000081.1 GCA_025062155.1 Gloeomargarita sp. SKYB120
TAATGACCATGTATGACGGTTTCCAACAAATCCGGTTCTTCACCGAAAAGAGACGGTAGGTGATTTCTTTCTCGTCCACGCGGGCGGTCTTGGTTTCCAACAAATCCGGTTCTTCACCGAAAAGAGACAAAACTGCCCCTTCTTCCAGTTGGAGCGAATAGAAGTTTCCAACAAATCCGGTTCTTCACCGAAAAGAGACGCGGCCGTTGCCCTTGTAGATGGTCTGTTCGATGGAGTTTCCAACAAATCCGGTTCTTCACCGAAAAGAGACTTAAGGGGGTGGGCACCAAAATGCGGGTGCAAGTGGTGTTTCCAACAAATCCGGTTCTTCACCGAAAAGAGACCGGGAATAGTTCCGGATGCGGTGGCTCTTGGCCACCTCGTTTCCAACAAATCCGGTTCTTCACCGAAAAGAGACAGATATGATATTCGCCGCTGCCGCCCTCGAGCTGGAAAGTTTCCAACAAATCCGGTTCTTCACCGAAAAGAGACGAATCCCTTTGACCCGCCCGCGGCCCAGGCCCTCGACGTTTCCAACAAATCCGGTTCTTCACCGAAAAGAGACTAGACAATGAAAAATCCAAACACGGCAGTTCGTTTGTTTCCAACAAATCCGGTTCTTCA
>JANXAM010000082.1 GCA_025062155.1 Gloeomargarita sp. SKYB120
TTGAAACGTAGCAATTCCAAACTTACAATGCACATTGTGAATGTCTCAAATTCCTTATCCCGGTATGCGGGATTGAAACTTTTTAATGACGGTTTCATTACCGGTTTCACCTGGGTCTCAAATTCCTTATCCCGGTATGCGGGATTGAAACTACGCCACAATGTAAAGGTTTACAGCGTTAAAATAGAGTCTCAAATTCCTTATCCCGGTATGCGGGATTGAAACAAGTATATTTCCACTCCACGCTTACCTGGTGTATATTCGTCTCAAATTCCTTATCCCGGTATGCGGGATTGAAACTCTACGAATACCGTGACCGCCAGGGGAATCGCCTGGTGCGTCTCAAATTCCTTATCCCGGTATGCGGGATTGAAACTTGATCAGGTCAAGTTCTTCATTCTTTGACCTGGCGGTCTCAAATTCCTTATCCCGGTATGCGGGATTGAAACCGACTGCTGAATTAAAAAGGTCTTCCAGCGTTTTTGTCTCAAATTCCTTATCCCGGTATGCGGGATTGAAACCTTGCTGTTCATCCCCCACCAAGACCGTCCTAAGGGGTCTCAAATTCCTTATCCCGGTATGCGGGATTGAAACGAAATCACGGATGAAGCCCGTAAGGACA
>JANXAM010000083.1 GCA_025062155.1 Gloeomargarita sp. SKYB120
CCCTCGCTCGGTGAACTTCACAGCGTTGGAGGTCAGGTTGTTCAGTATTTGTCGGATGCGTACAGGGTCGCCCTTTAGCACAGGCGGGAGATTGGGAGGCACGACGGTGAGCAGCTCTACGCCCTTCTCGTGCGCACGGCTGGCGAAGGCGGCTCCCACCTCTTCCACCACCTCGCGCAGGTCAAACTCCACCTGCTCGAGGGTCATCTTGCCCGCCTCGATCTTCGAGAAGTCCAAGATGTCGTTGATGATAGAGAGCAGAGTTTCTGCACTCCCCTTGATAATCTCCGCATACTCCCGCTGTTCGGGCTGCAGGTCTGTGCGCAGTAGCAGCTCTGTCATGCCGATGATGCCGTTCATGGGGGTGCGGATTTCGTGGCTCATGTTGGCGAGGAATTGCGACTTGAGGCGCGATGCCTCTAGGGCTGCCTCGCGCGCCTGGATGAGCTCCTGCTCGGTCTTTTTGCGTTCGGCAATCTCCTGCTGGAGCTGCTCAGTGCGCGCCTGCACTCTCAGCTCCAGATCGGCATTCAGTGCCTGCAACGCCGCCTCGCGCGCCTTAATCTCCCCAATCATCGTGTTGAAACCTTGCGCGAGCGCGCC
>JANXAM010000084.1 GCA_025062155.1 Gloeomargarita sp. SKYB120
TCCAACAAATCCGGTTCTTCACCGAAAAGAGACATTTCGACGCGCTGAACAATCGTCCGGCTAACTAAAGTGTTTCCAACAAATCCGGTTCTTCACCGAAAAGAGACTCGACTAGCTCCGGCGTGGTCAGCCGGGCAAAGTCCGTTTCCAACAAATCCGGTTCTTCACCGAAAAGAGACGATCCAGAGAACCCCCTGATGCGGGGGTTACAGGAGATCCTGGTTTCCAACAAATCCGGTTCTTCACCGAAAAGAGACCCTGGACCGCCGCGTTGACCGCCTCGCGGGCTTCCAGTTTCCAACAAATCCGGTTCTTCACCGAAAAGAGACGTGGGAGAAAACCGCCCCGCGGTTGGCCAGCGGGGAACGTTTCCAACAAATCCGGTTCTTCACCGAAAAGAGACCCCAACCTTCTAGCCAGTAGTTGAAGCCGTAAACCGTTTCCAACAAATCCGGTTCTTCACCGAAAAGAGACCAAGCTCTGGTACGTCGTGCGGTACCTGGACCAGGAGGTTTCCAACAAATCCGGTTCTTCACCGAAAAGAGACAGAAGGAGGAAAAGGCTATGGGAATCGTCATGGT
>JANXAM010000085.1 GCA_025062155.1 Gloeomargarita sp. SKYB120
ACCGAAAAGAGACTCGCATTGCGGCGGCGGGAGACACCCCTCCGACGAGTTTCCAACAAATCCGGTTCTTCACCGAAAAGAGACAACGCATCGTACTGCACCCGCTTTTGGCCTTGATAGTTTCCAACAAATCCGGTTCTTCACCGAAAAGAGACCTGGCAAACGCTGGCCGCCCACCTAGGCCAGCTCACGTTTCCAACAAATCCGGTTCTTCACCGAAAAGAGACTCGAGGTACGTATGGAACGAGAGGGAAGGAGACCAGGAGTTTCCAACAAATCCGGTTCTTCACCGAAAAGAGACCATCGTCCCCACCGGACGGCCGTTCGTCGCGGAGTAGTTTCCAACAAATCCGGTTCTTCACCGAAAAGAGACGCGGCGGAAGCTGCTACAGCGGACTGGGCGTCGGCCGGTTTCCAACAAATCCGGTTCTTCACCGAAAAGAGACTGGGTGCAAAAGCTTGCTGGGTGCGGCGGGTTTGTTCACGTTTCCAACAAATCCGGTTCTTCACCGAAAAGAGACCACATACGCGTCTCCGGTACGACTGTCCAGTCAAAAGTTTCCAACAAATCCGGTTCTTC
>JANXAM010000086.1 GCA_025062155.1 Gloeomargarita sp. SKYB120
TATGCCCCTTTTAGTAAACAATCACCCGTTTTAGACCCTTGCTGGAGCCAGCGTTATAAAGTAAAATATCCGACTTTGGTACTTGGCTCACTTCGACAAGCGTCACACCGCCTAAAACAGCTTCAATGGCTTTCTGACGCAGATCCGTGCTGTATAACTTAGCCATATAAAAGGTTAACCTTAACTTAACCATCAAAGAGTTCTTAATTTAAGCTGACCGTTTGTATGCTATGTGTGTGTATAAACACGGGTAAAAGGGCCAATAGCGTGTGACTGGGCATAGGTCAGTTTGCAGAAGCTTAGTTGTAGCATTGGTAACAATTTTATCTTTGTAATCTTTTTGAATAATTTAGGAGTTAGCTGGCGATGAGCGTAGAACTTATGGATCATTGGAAAGTCGTCCTGCTGCTGGAGCGAGCGGCGCAGGCGTTGGTCCTAACTGATGAACAGGGGCGCTGGTTGTGGGTCAATCAAGCTACTGTCGAACTGCTTGGCCATTCTCATGCAACGCTAGTGGGGTCTAACGGCAGCGATCTACTCCCCGATTGGCCCGT
>JANXAM010000087.1 GCA_025062155.1 Gloeomargarita sp. SKYB120
GTGAGATATCGCACGTTACTCTGAAACCGGTGATTGTTTACCAAAAGGGGCATAGTCATAAATTTCGCAAGTTTGTCGAGGCCAATCCCAGTCCGACCCAGAAGGAAATGGCAGCTAGTATGACCATTTGTAGGGCGCTTAAAAGACGAGCAAGAGCGGCAAGCATATCCCGAGAAAATGAAGGATGTGAAGCCGGAAGCAGTCGTTTACATAGACCAATCCGGCATTGACCAGTGAGCAAAAGGTGAAAGGGTTTATGGGAAGAAGGCGGGTGGGATATGATGGGTGGTGATTATCTCGGGAGATTCATCGAGCCATTATAGCTAAACTGCTTTAGTTTGTCAGAGAGAGGAGAGAAAACCCAAAGGCCAGGCCGTGCGTTGGGACTCAAGGGCTGACAACCATAGATGGCTTGGCTATAACCTGGATAGGGAGCTGCAATTTACAGGTAGTTTTGACTTGGTTGACGGAGTGGTTGTTACCAGCGATTGGTCCTGGCAAAAAGATAGTGATGGACAATGCCAGTTTTCACCGGTCGGCGGCAGT
>JANXAM010000088.1 GCA_025062155.1 Gloeomargarita sp. SKYB120
GGATGCGGGATTGAAACTTGATTAATTCCCTGTATGGATTTTACGGCACTGGCGGTCTCAAATTCCTTATCCCGGTATGCGGGATTGAAACTTGGATGTCCTGGTGCAAGCAGGAATTTTAGAAGATGTCTCAAATTCCTTATCCCGGTATGCGGGATTGAAACGGTCTGGTGTAGCGATGGAAACGCATATATTCAGGGTCTCAAATTCCTTATCCCGGTATGCGGGATTGAAACTTGCAAAAGGAAAGTTCATTGACAAGCGTCCTTATGGGTCTCAAATTCCTTATCCCGGTATGCGGGATTGAAACAATCGGTTAATGAACCAATTGATGAACCAATTATAGAGTCTCAAATTCCTTATCCCGGTATGCGGGATTGAAACGCTGGACTCCTACTAAACCCACACCTACCCCTGTGGTCTCAAATTCCTTATCCCGGTATGCGGGATTGAAACGTTGAAGGTAGATAACTTTGCGGATTGGCAAATATTGTCTCAAATTCCTTATCCCGGTATGCGGGATTGAAACTAGCCT
>JANXAM010000089.1 GCA_025062155.1 Gloeomargarita sp. SKYB120
CGCATCATCGTCTTCATTGACGAGTTGCATACTGTTGTCGGCGCTGGTAGGGCTGAAGGAACTGTCGTTGACGCTGCCGACATGCTGAAGCCCGCTTTGGCTCGCGGCGAACTTCGTTGCATTGGTGCGACGACCCTTGACGAATATCGCAAGCACATTGAAAAAGACCCAGCCCTTGAGCGTCGCTTCCAACCCGTTTATGTCGCTGAGCCGACCGTTGAGCAAACCATTGCGATTTTGCGCGGTTTGAAAGAGCGCTACGAAGTCCATCACGGCGTCCGCATCAAAGACAGCGCTTTAGTCGCCGCTGCCGTCTTGTCACATCGCTACATCGCCGACAGACACTTGCCCGACAAAGCCATTGACTTGGTCGATGAAGCGGCAGCGAAACTGCGAATGGAAATTGACTCCATGCCAACTGAAATTGACGAAGTTGAACGGCGCATCCGCCAGTTGGAAATTGAACGAGTGGCTTTGAGCAAAGACAGCGATGACCCTGTCGCACGGGAGCGGCTTGAAAAGTTGGAGCGC
>JANXAM010000090.1 GCA_025062155.1 Gloeomargarita sp. SKYB120
AGGCATTTCGGCTAATCAGTTCTTCATTGGCAAGGCGCTTGTCTAAACTGACTAATCGCTCATCTAAACGCTTAATCTCACCTGTCACGCGCTGCTCCGATGTGCTGATTTCTCCCATCACTTTCTGCTCTAGGGCGTGGATTTCACCCATCACTTTCTGCTCCAAGGCGCTAATTTGTCCTGTCACTTTCTGCTCCAGGGTATGAATCTCCCCCATTACTTTTTGGTCAAGCGCATGGATTTCACCCATCACTTTCTGCTCCAAGGCTTTCATTTCGCCCTTGAGTTCGGCAGCTTGAACTTCGACCTTTTTGTCCAGGGCTTCAATCTTCTTATCTAAAACATTAAACTGCTCGTCCACCTTCTTGTCTAGGGAGTTGAACCGCTCGTCAATCTTCTTGTCTAGCTGGTTAAACAGGGAGAGCATCAATTCCTTCAGTTCTTGATTGGTGGGTTCGCTCATGGGTTCTACTCCTTAGAGCTGGTTAGGGAAGAACAAGTACTTCACCAAGGCAATGACCACAC
>JANXAM010000091.1 GCA_025062155.1 Gloeomargarita sp. SKYB120
ATGCGGGATTGAAACGATATTAACCAGGCCATTTGTAAACTGGGAGAACAAAGTCTCAAATTCCTTATCCCGGTATGCGGGATTGAAACCCACCGCCGGGACGAACCTGGCCCAGGCCATCCAGCGGTCTCAAATTCCTTATCCCGGTATGCGGGATTGAAACGTTCCTTGGCTTCTATTGGCTCGACCAGGCCCATCGAAGTCTCAAATTCCTTATCCCGGTATGCGGGATTGAAACATTGGTGACGATGATTAACGGCCATAGCTATGTGGTGGTCTCAAATTCCTTATCCCGGTATGCGGGATTGAAACTGACAACAAAAGGTTCCCGTTGGAAAGTATCATTGGGTCTCAAATTCCTTATCCCGGTATGCGGGATTGAAACAGCATTTTTAGGGTTAACAAACTGTTGATTTAACCAGTCTTTGTAGCGGGAATTGAAACGTACCACGAGAGCTGGTAGGCTAAACTTGCCAAGGGCCTAAATTACTTTAGCAATGGCACACAAGTACAGCAGTTC